>NZ_JAPZRB010000226.1:0-9837 GCF_027531105.1 Microcystis sp. LE18-22.4A | reverse complement strand
AGACCTCTTGCAAAAGTCTTAAGTCGATCCTTGTACAGCAACATTTTTGAAGATTATCAACTACTAATAAATAATTAACTGAAAGTCCCTCCCATTATTGTTTCTATCGTTTGTTTTCGGATTTATGCAAGAGGTCTAATGTAAGGATTTTTCTGTGACACATAGTTAGCGAATTCACTGTAGATGTTATCTAAATAAAATGCTGTGCTTACAGGTTTGAGTGTCGAAGATAAGTCGATGTTACCACAGATTGAACGGCTCTTCTAGGTTCTGTGTGAGCATAGTACAAATGTGCTTTTTCCGTACAAGCATACTAGCTATGGCTCAAAGTCTTACAGAGCCTGAGTTCAAGCAATGCAATACCAATGAACTACTGGACACTGAAGTTCTTACGCAGATAGGGTTTGAGGCAAAATTTTTCAAATTTGACCTTTAGACCATTATAGCTTGTTTTAGGGCAGAAAACTAGCAAAAACATGGCTAAAGAGCGAATCCCTTACTCTAGAGATTAATGACACTATCTGTTAAAATCAGGTTAGCGATCACTATACAGCCAACTCTACGGAATCGCTATACTCCAGATACGGTCAACGGTACAGCCATTTTCAAGGGAAAAATGTACCCAGTAGTCTCTTTTCAATTTTTTCTTAGAACCTCCATGCAGTAAGGGTTTTGTTAATTTTTTAGTATTTATGTATGGGGGAAGTCCAGGTATGACACTCCTAAAAGTAATGATATGGGTCAACCTTCGGCATCTCACCCCATTTAGGCGTGATCACAAGAAGTTTTCCCTATATCACGCCCAAAAGCGTGTTAGCCAGATTAGCCTATTGCCAAAAACCTTGTTTAACTAAATTCCTGACAGTAAGTTAAAATAACAGAACTCTTCTAAAAGACTAGCTAAGATTCTAGTTCTGACCGCACTTCTCCACAAAAATTTACAATTTCACAATATCAACCCATTACCCGGTAATTTCAGGAGCGGAAAACCCGGTCAGGGATAGAAGTTGTCGTTTAGCGGTTTCCCGTTCGAGACGGTAACGGTTCCACTGAATCTCTAACTGTTCTCGTTGGGCGATTCTTGTTAGATAGGTTTCGGTGGATGAACCGCCCAGACGGTAATCAATCTCGGTAATTCGGGTCAAGAGGTCGTGATGGGACAGTTGGGCTAATATCGCCCGTTCTCGATCGCCTGCGGTTTCGTAGGCGATCACCAGCGTTAAGACCTGTTCTCCCAGTTGGGAGCGTTTGGCAGCCCGTTGACGTTCCAATTCAGCCCTGGCCGCCTCTAGGTCGGCCGCCCTGATTTCGAGGTCGGTGATGGCCATCCTCTGTTGTTGTACCTGACCACCCCCAAACAGATTTTGCAGAATGGCGATCGGGTCGGTGGTGAGATAGCCTGTCCATTGTCGGGCGTTGGCCTGGTCGATACGTTGTCCAGCCAACTGTAACCGGCGATCGATCAGGGCGATGCGCTCGTCGAGGGTCTGCAATTCAGGGGAACGTTCGATCGCCGCTTCGGTGAGGGTACGGAGACAATCGTTACCGCTATCGAGACAGGGAAGCGGAGCGGCCTGTAGGGGAGTCCACATCAACAGTAAGCTCGACAGAGAGAAGGCGATCATCCTGACCCTGCCATTTAAGCCGTTTGACCGTTCCGGGGTAGGGAGCCTTAACTGTAGCCAATTGAACCAGTGCATCGTCGATCTCCTGTATTCTCGTCCTGATCACCGCTTTGTTGTATTCTCGTTCCTGAAGTTGTGCGGCGCGAACCGCCCTCTGTTTCTCCACTTCTAGTTGTTGGTTCTGAAGGGTGATCGTCCGTCGGTTTTCTTCTAGAGCCAATTGGTATTCTTCCTGAAGACGCTTTTCCTTGGCGGCCGATAGGGCGGCACGGGCGATGTCCAGTTGTATTTTTGCCTGTTCCCGTTCTGTTTCCATTTGGGAGAGTTTCGCCCGTTCGTGTTCGATAATCTTCTCCACGGGGGGTAAAGGTTGAGAGTCGATAGTAACAAAAGTGGGTAGGGAAGCGACATTAACCCCCGATGAAGGGATAATTGCCTGCCCTTCGACTTCTCTCAGGGCTAGTAATTGAGAAATTTTCTGTTTTTGTTGAGTGATTTTAGTATCTATCTGTTGTAATTCTCCCGTTTTCAGGGTAATATGAGCGATTTCTTGCCGGTATGAAACGGGGGGAAGTTTATTTAATGTTGGGGGTGGTGAAGGTAAGGTGAGTTCGGGGAAGGGAATCTGTAACTTTTTTAGGGAGAGTTCCAACTGTTGACGTTGGGTTTGGAGTCGTTGTCTCTCGGTAATGCGATCGCTTAGTATCTGACCCGCAACGATCCGAGAACCTTGTTTGACCCTCAGATCTGCGGGGGTGGTAAGAGTCAATCGGATTTTGATCTCTCTCGGTACGGTGGAGTGGGTTTTTTTCGGAGAGGAGGGAATGGTAACAGGGGTAACGGGTGTAACGGGTGTAACGGGGGTGCTGGGGGTTTTTTGGGCGGTGGTGTAACTGCAACCGACTAGGGCGATGATGGCGGCGGCGGCAACGGTCAGGTAACGAAAGAAATCAGGACGGGGGGAATATAAGAGTTCTGGGACAATGGGGGAAGTATCGGCTTCTCTCAGGGCAACACTCTCGCTTGTTTTCTCGCTGTGTTTCTCGATTCTGGGGACAATGGGGAAAGTATCGGCTTCTTTCAGGGCAAGCACTGAACTTTGTCTAAGTGTTTTTTGAGAAGCGATCGTTTCCAAGACAGTTGGAATTTCCAAGACAGTCGGGATTTCCGAGACGATTTCTCCCGTGCGTTCCCGTTTCCAGCGACTGATTAACTTACGGGAACAACCCTTACCCGTTTTCTCCCGTACCAACGAGATCAGACCTTCGTAGGTCGTACCGGCTGGTGCGCCGTCGAGGATAGCGAAAACCGTCTCAGTGCGTCGCTGGTGGGGTTTTGACCTAGAAAGAGTGCTAACCATCTTCTACCCTCCGGTGATAGGGAAAGATACTGGTCACTTCTGCCTGTTTGCCGAAACGACATAGGGCGGTCAAGGGTACTAACTCGGCTACTTTCTTCTCGGCGAAACGGAATTTGGCGGCCACCCGTTTTACTTCCGATTGGTCCACTGGCAGAACGATCTTGGTAGAGGAGTTACCGATCACGTCGTCGCTGAGATGTCGTTCCGATTGGGATGCCAACACCAAACCCAACCCGTACTTACGACCGTCAGCGATGATGCGGTCACAGGCCCGACTTTTCCGCAATTCCTTGGCCTCGTCGATGAATAGGTAGGTACGGGGTAACTTCCCTTCGATTTCTCCCAAGAGGCGGTGTCGGTTCATCAATTGCCAGGCCAAGGATTCGGCGGCAATCGCCCCGATCTCCGGCGGTAATTTCGAGAGATCGATGCGGATATGTTTCTCGGTGAAGTCGGGTTGGGGACGGCAGAAGACACCGTAGGTGAAGGTGGCTATCAGTTTCAGTTTCAGTTTTTGCGATTCCTTACAGCCGCTCTCCACCCGCGACTCGATCTCCTGCTGCAAATCGGTAAAATTGGGCGCTTCCCTTGTCCAACTTGTCGGTTGTTCTTGGCTGATACCCCGCCGGTTGTAACAAAATTGCAATATTTCTAACAGTAAACCTTCCTGATTTGGTCCCAACTGCAAAGAACGTTTTAGAGTGGTGGTAACGGCGATGGCCTGTAGATGGGGACCACCCCCTTCAGCATCGAGGTTGACAATCAGGGGATTGATGCCGTGAGAACTGGCCATGTGCAGGGGATAACAAGTTTCGCCGATAATCTCTTGATCACCGTGGAAATCGATGATAAATAACTGAATATCGGGATAGGTCTGTCTGAGGGAATAGGCGATCGCTTTGAGGGTCTGGGTTTTGCCACTACCGGATGCACCGATGGCGACGATGTGACCGTTGGGGAGATGACCAGGATTCCAATAACAGTTATCCCCCAGAAGGATGCCGGACGGTGGCGATGATTCGTCTGATGGGGAATTGGGGGCCTGTAAAACGGCGGTGGGTAGTGGTTTCTGCTGTTTATTGAACATTTATGATCCTAGCGATGAGATGACCTGAAACGCTGTATTCTCCCAACTTGTCGATCACATACTGGGGACTAGCGGCGGTGAGTCGGGCGTAGGCGATGTTACCCGGTTGTAGGGTAATAGTATCGAAACGGTCGGCATGACTGGGCAAACTCAGACCCGAACCATCGGCAATGGTCAGCGTTCCCGTTAAATATACCCTTCCCGTTAAATTAGCGAGCCTATCTAAATATTCATCTTCCAAGAAGATATTTTCGATCTTTACTTGGACTGGTGCGACCCGTTCTACCCGAATGCGGGACGCGATGATCTGAGATTCCTGACTCGAACCCAGTCGGTACACCGTTCCCCCTTCGTCCTTGACCAGCAGATCGCTAACGGTCAACGGTTCGATTACCTCGTAGGTGGCATCCACCGGCTGTTCGGTAATGGCATTTCTCCCTTGAACCCTAACTCGCAACAGATAACGGGAAGCATCCTCGTTCACCGTCTCGATCGCTCCCGACGGCAAACCCAACACCTGATTGAATCCGCGAATCAGACCGCCACCACTATTGATAGAAATACTCATAACCGAGACGACCACAAGAACAAACAGCAGAAACCACTCCGCATTACTGCCCGTGGCCAACCTCAAACGAGGATTTCTCGGGATGATCATCCTTCCCCGACCGGGATAAAACGCCTGCACTCCCGACTTAGTAAAAACATCGGCAAACCAGCCGAAAAAGTAACCGAGAATCAGACCGTACCAGAGTTGACTATAACCTAGTAGGGCTAGGGGATAAGCCGCAAGGGTGACGACACCTGAAGCGAAGAAACTGTGGGTTATGCCCCGATGAACCGTTCTCTTTTCTAGCCAACCACTGACGGGAAACAAGAGCCGTCCGATCGAGCTTTTGCCCGTGTCGATATCTGGTAACAAGGCCGCCACTGCCGCTATGCCCAATATCTCCGGATTGGCGGTTCCCAACGTTATGCTCGTCAAAGCTACCGAAAAGGCTATATGAGTGACGCTCATCATATAAATTATGAATTATAAATTATGAATTATAAATTGTGAATTATAGATTACAAATTATAGTTTATCAGTTCTGAATTGGGAAGTGAGAATTGTAAATTATAATTAAATTATCGATCGGCAAAGGTTGGTTTTTGGCTGTGATCGGTAATAGGTAAACTGACAACTACGATAACTGATAACCCGACCGAATCTAAAACCCAAAGTTAACCGTTTAATTCACCCAGTTTCTCAACCTTTTTTTCCGTGGGCTGATTGCCAGATTTTTTCTGGAAGACCTTGCCTTGAGAAGCCGATCTGTCAAGCGACGATCTCACCCTTTGCTTCTAATTTAGAACATTTGTACGACCAGTTGAGCCAGTGAAAAGTCTTGAGGTTTACGGTGGTGAGGTCTCAAGTTCGGGAAAAGAATTAGAACGGGTGTTTTCTCGGCAGCCAGCTGATAGGCAACTCATCCCGAAACATTGACGGTATAATCGATATAGCTTAGGGACTTTCTCTTGATCAGTAAAAACCCCCAACGTTTGGAGACGCAGGGGGACCAAAAACATTAAATACAATTAAATGTTAACTAAAAATGGGCTATTGTGCAGCACATCTGCCGTTGTCAAGCCTTTTTCTTCCCCCCGCAATTGTAGCTCAACCCCTTTACTAGAGCGGACTATAGCCGAAAAAAACTTATTTTTGATTTTTTCGACAAATGGATATCATGGGACTACTCCCCTAACCCTCTATCGGGAAATGATGGGAGGCCACCATGTTTAAAGCCTCTCGCTCCGAAATCAGACAAGAAATTTTAGAAGGTAGTGCGATCGCTCTTGACGTATTCGACACGGCGATCGAGATTATTCCGGACATACTAATCGATGACGTTACCCGCGAGGTTTTGGGAACTCCGATCGCCGATCTTCTAGGGTATCGCTACACCCGGTTTACCGATCAGGCTAAACCAAACCTTTTAGCGGCCGTATTCCGGCAAGAAACCGGTGAGGCCTGGCAACTAAAGATTTTTGGGGATGCCCAGGACGGGAAAAAATCAGGCCAATACTTGGCCCCAAAAGGAATAGGTGATAAGGCCTACTTTTCCCCTGTTCCCGATCGCATTGCCAGAGCGATCGCACAATCCCATAATCTGACCCCGCCGGGTAAGGATGAGACTTTCTGGGAATGGTTTCTCGATCATCCTGAAATACCCCTAGCCCTGACAGAAGGGGGGAAAAAAGCCTTGTCAGTCGTCTCCCTTAACCAACCGGCGATTAGCTTATACGGCTGCCAATGCGGGGCAAAAAATAAGGATGAGAATGGAATAGATAAACCGTTATTTTTGCTCCCTGAATTGCAGCTTTATGTCAAAGGGAGACGGGTTAACATAGCCTTTGACCGCGACTTGAAACCCTCAACCATTAAAAAGGTTGAGTCTGGAATTTATAAGCTGGCGATCGCTATCAAAAAGGCTGGCGGGCATCCTCATGTTGCTGTCTGGGACCCAAAAAACGGAAAAGGGATCGATGATATTCATGCCAGAAAAGGCCAGGATTTTGCCCTAGCTGTACTCGATAACGCTATTCCTTTTGATACTTGGGAGGGTAAAAATAAGAGAGACATATCGGATATAACGGATGTAACTCTTAATCAACAGTTTTTAACCCTACAAGACCTTAAAATCCCTGATAATGCTCAACTTATCTGCATAAAATCCGGGAAGGGTACGGGAAAAACCGAGGTATTAAAAGCGATCGCAGATCAGGCAAGCAAGGAAGGAATAGCGGTTCTGCCTATCGGTCATCGGGTTAAACTGTTATCGGAATTGTGCCAGCGATTGGGGATCGACTACAGAACTGATAAAAGCGATACCAAAAGCTATCTAGGCTATGCTTTATGCTTTAATAGCTTGCATTCTCAAGCTAACCCACCATTTAAGCCTGAAAATTGGCACGGCGCTTATATTTTTCTCGATGAGATAGAACAGTCTCTAAATTATCTTTTAAATAGCGACCTTGACGGAATGAGACGGCATCGAGTATCTATCATAGAGAGTTTCAGGGATTTACTCAGGGAAGCGATCGCTGGTGGGGGGAAAATAATTTTATGTGATGCTTATTTAACTAAGAGATCGATCACTTTTATTCAGAAGCTTCTAGGGATACCAGTAGAGAGTTGGATAGTACAAAATACCTATATCAGGGAAACTCCTCGATCACTGGCAGTCTATGAGTCTAAAGCCAAAATGCTGGCCGCATTGCTTGACCACATCCACAAGGGAGGCCGTCCCTACATCATCACTGGCTCTCAAACAGCCGCATCTAAGACCAGTAGTAAAAATTTACAAACGATCATTTCTCAACATTGTCTGGATAGAAAGCCCGTAGCGATCGACTCCGAGACAACAGCCGAACCCAATCATAAAGCCTACAGGATAGAAGACAACCTTAAAGAATTGTTCCAAGAGATCGACATTCCCATAGTTAGCCCGATTTTAGAAACTGGGATAAGCATCGACCGTAGCGATTTTGATTCTGTTTGGTGTTTTTCTTCGGGTAGTCAGTCGGTCGATGGAGTCTGTCAGGCAATTGATCGGGTTCGTTCCGACGTTCCGAGACATTTATTCGCTCCCAAAACTCATGCGAATTTCACTGGGAACGGCAGTTCTAACGCTAGGGACTTGTTAAGAGGTGAAAAACGAAAAGCGACCGTTATTTTCAAGGAATTAAGCGACCTTGATCATATTTCCTTGTTTGAGGGGGAAAATGCCATTCTCATCGCAACTTGGGTCGATTATGCGATAACCTGTAATAGCGAAGCATGGCGATATAGGGATGCCATTGTAGAACGACTACTCGGCGAAGGCTATCAATTCCCCGCCGGCGACAATCCCGATGACGACCCCACGATAACGGATGAAGTATCTTTAATGATGACCCTAACAAGAGAGGAAGCCCTCGAAACGGAACGAGAAATGATCGCCGCCGCCCCTAACCCTAGCGATGATGAACTGGAAAAATTGAGTAATCTAAGCGATCGCACTGCCGATCAGCGCTATCAGCTAAGAAAAGGGCAATTATGCCGGCGATACCTTACGGAAAACATTACCACTACCCACATCAAAAGGGACTCAGAAGGATGGTTTAGCGAATTAAGCCTTCATTATTACCTGACCGTTGGAAAACCCTTTATAAAGCACAAAGAACAGAAAAGAATGGAGAAATTAGGAAAGAACTCGGACGGTCGTGTTTTTCTTCCCGATTTCACTAAAAGCTTAATCCCTGCCTTGTTAGTTTTAGAAATTATCAGAATTCCAGAGTTTTTAGATGCCGATCGAACGTTCGCCAATGAAGACTTACAAGAATGGTACGAAACCTTAGTTATCCCCTACAAAAAGGATATTAGAACCTGCTTGGGGATAAGCATAGGCGAAAAGGATACTCCTATCAGATTCTTACAACGAGTGCTAGGGAAGTTCGGGCTTAAACTTTCCTGCTGTGGTCGGTTAGGGTCAAGACTCGATCGCCGTCGGGTTTACAGTTTGGCAGGGCTAAACCTTGACGGACGCAACGAGATTTTTAGTCGGTGGTTAGAACGGGACAATAAGGGCGTGTCCACGGAGTCTATAAATTATGTTGATACTTCTGCGGCCGCCTAAAAAAAGCTTAATTCCCCTATTTACGGTTTAGCAACCCGAAATAGGTTGGTGACACTAGCTTTTGTCCAACGGTAAGTTCGCGTATCACAACTACACATCTAATTTTCCGCTTACTTAACACAAAGCCGTCCTAAAAGGGGCAGGCTTTAAACCCAATTTTTCGATAAATCTCTGGCTTTTTATCCACCAGCCCTTAACACTTGTTCAGCCGTTAATTTCAGCCCTGGGAAGACGGTGGAAGTTATGGTCTGATTACCTCGAAACTGCTGAATTTCATATTCTCCATCCACTAGCGTACAGATGGATAGAGTGGGCTGTTTGGGCTTACCAATATGTCGAGTCCCGCCCAATCCCGCATAATCAGCAATCCAATATTCAGGAATGCCTAAAACGGCGTAATCTTCAACTTTGCGGGCATAATCGTTTTGCCAGTTGCTACTGACAACTTCTGCCACAAATTTAATCGAACTCCCCAGCGTCAGAATCGACTGGTTAGACCAAAGTAGTTCTTTGCTAAGTTCATCTCGATCCACAACCGCAACGTCAGGTCGAAATGCCGTCATACTAAGGTGGGAAGGACGCAATAATCCCCGTTGAAGAACAAACCAGGGTAAATCTATTTTATCGATTTGGACACAGACCTTTGTGGTAAAGAAAGCTGCGACTTCCTCATGCAAACCCGTCGGTTCCAAATCGAACACCTCCCCATCGATTAGTTCGTAGCGATTATCGCCACCGTAACGAGCGAGAAACTCGTCAAAGCTGAGTTGCTTTTGTTCTATTGGTTGGTCGATCGCAATGGTCATAGGTCAGTTGATTAAGCTCAACTCTTTCAGTTTAGCGGAACTATATGTGACAGACCAAACTACTAAGGGAGGATGAGGTCAGCGTCCCAAACGGTTAGACTGTCGGGGTAAGGAATAAATCATCAACCTGACCATTCCCACCGCCACGGTCAGTATCCCGCCGATCAGATAAAGACTGGTGTTATTAAAACCGAGTCCCAAGAATCGCAGAATCATAAAACACATGAGAACGGCAATTAGTAGGGGAGTACCGTCGATCCACTGGGTATGGTCATAATTATTACCCTCTAACCCCAAATAT
>NZ_JAPZRB010000629.1:0-7015 GCF_027531105.1 Microcystis sp. LE18-22.4A | reverse complement strand
CCTATCAAGAAACATGGTCGCCGAGCAAAAAGCCTCTTTCGGCTAGGTTTAGACCACCTTCGTCATCTTATTCTCAATCCTTCATTACCTAACTTTTCTCTTTTTCTCCAGTCCTTACATTTTTTGTCCTGTACTTAGATTCCCTATATTCGCGGCGAAATTCAACACCATCTGCGCGATAAAGGTTATACAGTTCGTATTCCTCGTCGTTGGTTAGATTTAGGCAGACAAGCGACAAATGTGCGTCGGGATTTCCAGTCCCTCTACAATCGTCAACCCAATGATACGGAAATCTCCCGCGCTTTAAATATTTCGAGCGAAGAATGGCAAGAGGTAAAACTGGCTTTCCAAAATCGTGAACCTCTTAGTCTCGATGCGACGGTTAATAACGATGAAGATAATAATACTTGTTTAAAAGACATCGTTCCCGATCCCCGTTATCGCAGCTTTCAACTTTGTCAAGAGGATCGCATTCGTTTACAACAGGCACTGGCTCAATTAGAAGACAAAACCCGTCATATTCTCGAATTTGTCTTCCTTAAGGATCTTACTCAACGGGAAACCGCCGAACAATTAGGCATTAGTGTCGTTACCGTCTCCCGTCGGGTGAAAAAGGGTTTAGAAATGCTCAAGGAAACCATGCTCCAGGAAGTATTTTAGACCAATTATCGGTTTGATACGGCCGCAATAGCAAGTAATTTAAAACCCCAGCTAAATATTCATACTGCTCGATCGAATTATGGTAGTGAGCAGAAATCCTCACAATTAATGATGCTTCTCCCCAAGGAATTATCGGCACTTCAATCTGATATTTTTCCCACAGTTGTCTAGATAAATCTTCTGCTGCCCAAGCATAACTAGGAATTAGAATTGAAGACATCGATCCGATCATTGATTCTGGACAGGGATAATTGACCTCTAAGGCATGACAAAGCAAATTTCTGGCTTTTAAAACCAAATTACGATTCCTCGCCATCAGACCCAGTAAACCATCAATAGAGAGAGAATTTAAAAACTCGATCGCTTTTGGCACTGATAAATAAGCGGTGGGATCATCGGTTCCCATCCAAGCAAATTCTAACTGAAAACGGGAGCGATCTTGTCGAGGGGAATTCGCTCCATGGCTAATAGTTAAAGGTCGAATTATTGCCTGTTTATCCCCGCGCACATAGAGAAAAGCAGCCCCCTTGGGACTACATAACCACTTATGACAATTAGCAGTATAATAGGTGGGATTAATTTCTCTGATATTAAGGGGTAAAAAACCTAAAGCATGAGCGCCATCGATGAGAGTATCAATGCCCAGATTATTTAATTCTTGCACAATTTCTGCGATTGGCCAAATTAAGGCCGTGGGACTGGTGACATGATCTAAAACTACTAATTTTGTCTGGGGAGAAACAGATGCTAAAATTGCTTGACTAATTTCTAAAGGGGACTGTACAGGAAAGGGAATTTTAGCGATAATTACCTTTAAACCCCATCTTTTAGCTATATGTTTAACTGCATTAGCACAAGCATTATAGGTCTGATCGGTGATCAGAATTTCCTCATTTTCCTGAAAAATTAAGGAATTTAATACCGCATTCACTGCTGTGGTTGCATTGGGAACAAAGACTAAATCATCGCTATTTACGCTGACTAAATCCGCTAATTTTTGCCTAGCAATATCTAATAAACCCTCTAATTCTCTCCCCAAAAATGCTAAAGGTTGCCTTTCCATTCGTTGCCGCAATTGTTGCTGATAATCCAAGACTATTCTAGGGGTTGCACCATAGGAACCATGGTTGAGAAAATAAATATCATCGGGAATTAACCAAGAGTTTTTGGACATATTGAATTAATTTAAAATTATTCAGAACTAGAAAAAATAGCTGAGAAATTACGACGACCACTAATAACTCTAAGAATTTCAATATCTTCTCCTAAGACACGATAAAAAACAATATAGTTTTTTAAGGATAATTCTCTTAAATCCTTAGGGATATAAGCATAGCTTTTACCACTTTGGGGGAATAAAACTAATTGCTGACACTTGCGATTAAATTCTTAAAAAAAAATCTCACCAGCTTCCACATTATTACTAGCAAAGTAATCAGCTATTGTATTCAGATCCTGACTAGCTAGTATATTTATGACATAACGACCCATTTTAGATTAATCTCCCATGGTTTGAAAACGATGGATAATTTCAGTGACAAAAGTTTCTCCATCTATGAGAGGATGATTTTCTGATGCTCCCGATAGCTTTATCTATTTTTTGCCGAATATCTTCTCTCCATTCCGCATCAGTTATTTGTTCGTATTCATCGAGTAACTGCAAAGCAAAGTCGATGACTTCTTGGGGAGATTGATATTTTCCCGTTTTCACTTTCCGTTGAATTAGATGCTCTTGTTGTCGGGTAAGATGTACGTTCATAGGTATTTTGACTATCTACTGAGAAAATCAACTTTATCTTAATTTTAAGCTAAATATCGACAAAAAAAACTCTCCGGGAAAAAGGAGAGAGGAGAGAACGAGTTAGAAAAAATTATTAATGTAACCATCCTTTCAGACGACGCGCGACTTGAGGACGACGTAATTTTCGCATCGCTTTAGTTTGAATTTGACGTACTCGTTCGCGAGATAAATTGAACATTCCCCCCACTTCCTCTAGGGTATAGGGTTGACTGGTAGCTAAACCATAACGGAGGGAGATAACATCTTTTTCCCGTTCCGTGAGAACATCACTTAAAACTGCGAAAATTTCCTGACGCATCATCATCTCATTCATTTTATCTTCGGGAAGTTGTAGATCATCATCTTCCAACAGATCCACTAATTCCGTATCTTCTCCTTTCCCTACACGATGATTTAAAGAGAGAGATTGACGACGCAATTGTAATAATTGCCGCAATTGTTCGGGAGTCGTTTCCAACGCTTCCGCGAGTTCCCGTTCATTGGGATTGCGCTGTAAATCTTGCTTGAGAATGCGCTGCGCTTTTTTGAGTTTATTGAGTTTTTCGACAATGTGAATCGGTAAACGAATCGTACGCGCATCATTAGCAATGGTGCGGGTGATTGCTTGTCGAATCCACCAATAAGCATAGGTAGAGAATTTATAACCTTTATTGGGATCGAATTTTTCGGCCGCACGGTTGAGTCCGATCGCACCTTCTTGAATTAAATCTAAGAAAGGAACTCCGCGATTTAAATAGCGTTTAGCGATAGAAACCACCAAGCGCAAATTAGAACGAATCATTTTCCGTTTAGCTGTTCGTCCGCGATAAAGACGGTTTTCCAGTTGACGTTCATTATCTAATTGTAAAGCGCTTGCCCATTCCGTTTTCGTCGGGGGACGATGTAAATTTTCTTGTAGTTTTTGGCGCACTTCTTCCGCTTCCATCAGAAACTTAACCGAGTAGGCTAATTCAATTTCTTCTTCCGCATTAAGCAGGGGATAACGGGCCATTTCTTTAAAAAATGCCCCAACAGTATCTTCATTGCTGCCTTTATCGTATCCAGTTCCACTACCCCCACGAGTGGTTTTTAGGGTTTCCGGTAAAGGTTCAGTCAGCTCTTCGTCAGTTCTTTCAGCAAAATCCACGCTGTCTAGTTCTAAAGGATTTGTCTCCAGGGCAATGATTTGATTAAAATTATCATCAGAGGCTAGTTTAGAGATTTTCATAAGCAGTTATGGATGGAGTGGGATTATAATAGCAGGGAGAAACTCAATTTCTCCCAATGGGCTGATTGTTACATTGAATTTTCGGGGAGCAGATTTTTTAAACGTTTTCTTAATTAATGGCGGCCATTTCTGGGATATAATTGCGCGATTCTGTGTCGATGGTTACAAATCGCCGAACCAGACAATAAGATTTTCTGGTGAATAGGGGAGACTTTTAGGTTTTCCACTTATACAATCTAACTAAGGTTTTTGGTATTTGACTAGGTAAAGATCACGCTTCTTAACAATCAAGATAGCAGTCAGCTTTTTATTACTCTTCTTCGCTTTTTCTATTGAGAACCATTCTCACCTTTTGACTAACTATGGTTTGATTCAATAGCTAATAGTCAATAATTATCATTTGGAAAGATTTCACGGGCTAAAAATCAAAATTTGCGGGCAAAAAAGCAATATTTAAACTGTTTTTAGAGAAAATTAACTGGTTTTATTCCCCTCAAGCTTTAAACTATAATTTAAATACCCTATTCTCCCCATCACCCCATCACCCCATCACCCCACTGACTATGCTCGATCGCTGTGCTACTCTAACTGTAGCGGAACCTCGCACACCTTACCAATTAACCACAACTGGGCAACCGTGGTTAGAGGTTTTGGTCGATCGCCCTTATCCTAGAGATAGTCAAGAGGATCAGCAAATATTAACCTATAGTATCCCCCGGGATTTAACGGTAGAAATTGGCGATATTTTAAGCGTTCCCTTCGGTTCTCAGGTAATTGGGGGAATTGCTCTTAGATTTCTCGAAAATTTGCCCGCAGGACTAGAAGAAAATCAAATTCGTCCCGTGGAAGATGTGATTGCTAAGGGCTTTTTCCCCGATAATTATTGGCAGTTATTGACGAAAATCGCCCAATACTACGCGACGGATTTAATCACCGTTGTTCGCGTCGCTTTACCTAAGGGTTTACTGCGAAGTTCCCAACGTCGCATCAGATTAAAACCAGAAGCTATCCCCCCCGGTGGGGAAGTTTTTTGTACTCCCCTCTCCCGTCAGATTTTATCCCTGCTAAAAAATCAAAAAGAAGGCGATTATTCGGCGAAATACCTGCAAGAAAAAGTCAAAAATGCTAATTACGGTATTCGAGACTTAGTTAAGCGCGGTTGGGTGGAAAGTTATCTAGAAGCACCCAAAAGTCCTAATATTAAACAAAAAAAAGCCATTACCCTGCTAATAACCGACTTTCCTGCTGATTTAACCGAAAATCAGCGCAAAATTGTCGAAATTCTCCGTCATCAGGGAGGAGAAATGTGGCTGCCAGAATTGGCACAACTCGCGGGGACAAAACATTTTAAACCACTAATTGACAAGGGTTATGTGGTGATTGAGGACCGGGAATTTCTGCGCTTATCCTCGGCGATTATGAGCAGGGATCAACCAAAAACACTCACTTCTAGTCAAAAACAAGCACTAGAAGCTATTCAAACCCTGAAAGGTGGTGAAAGCGTCCTCTTACACGGAGTGACGGGATCGGGTAAAACAGAAGTCTATCTACAGGCGATCGCACCTGTCCTGGCAGCGGGTAAATCTGCCTTGGTTTTAGTCCCCGAAATTGGATTAACACCGCAACTAACCGATCGCTTTGTGTCCCGTTTTGGCGATCGAGTCTATGTTTATCATAGCGCCCTCTCGGAAGGAGAAAGATACGATACATGGCGACAGATGTTGACAGGAACCCCGCAAGTCATTATCGGGACGCGATCGGCGATTTTTGCCCCTTTACCCCACCTAGGCATGATTATCCTCGATGAAGAACACGATAGCAGCTTTAAACAAACCCAATTACTCCCCACCTATCACGCGCGTACCGTGGCTAAATGGCGCGCTCAATTAAACCATTGTCCCGTAATTTTAGGCTCGGCCACACCATCCCTAGAAACATGGCTAGAATCCCAAGTTAATCCCAGTCTTTACCTATCTTTGCCCGATCGCATCCAAAATCGCCCCTTACCGCGGGTGGAAATCGTCGATATGCGACGGGAATTGCAACGAGGCAATCGTTCCCTGTTTAGTCAATCCCTGCGTTCATCTCTGGAAACCCTGCGCGACAAGGGAGAACAGGCAATTTTATTCGTCAGTCGCCGGGGATATAGTACATTTGTATCTTGCCGAAGTTGCGGTTATGTGCTAGAGTGTCCCCACTGTGATGTCTCCCTATCTTACCACCATACCGACCCGGGAGCGCAGGAATTACTACGCTGTCACTACTGCAACTATGGTCGCATCCATCCGAAACAATGTCCTGAATGTGGTTCTCCCTATCTGAAATTTTTTGGTACAGGTACTCAGCGCGTCACCCAAGAATTAACCAAAGAATTTCCTGATTTGCGCTGCTTGCGTTTTGATAGTGATACCACCCGCAACAAAAATGCTCCCCGGGAACTATTAAAACTATTTACTGATGGTGAATTCGATGTCTTAGTCGGAACCCAAATGCTCACCAAAGGATTAGATATCGAGCGAGTTACCCTAGTGGGAATTATGGCTGCCGATGGTTTACTTTATCACTCCGATTATCGCGCCTCCGAACGCGCTTTTCAAACCCTCACTCAAGTAGCAGGGAGAGCAGGAAGGGGAGAAAGAGAAGGAAAGGTAATTATCCAAACCTATACCCCTGAACATCCCGTGATTAGAGCAGTGCAAACCCACGATTATGAGGGTTTTGTCGAGACGGAATTAATGCACAGAGAGAGTTTAAATTATCCTCCCTACGGCAGTTTAGTCTTAATTCGCTTTAGTGGTTTAGATGGGGAAGCAGTCCAGAAAAGTGCCGAAAATGTTGCGGAGGAATGTGTTAATAATTTGGGTTCCGATTGGGATATTTTGGGACCTGCACCCGCAACAATTATGCGCGTGGCTAACCGTTATCGCTGGCAAATTCTGTTAAAATTATCGGGAGACAAGGCTGATATCGGTGGTCTTTTGCGTCCTTTAAAAAGCTTAGTTTTACCCAAGGTAAGTATGGCGATCGATGTGGACCCCTTAACTATAGAATAATCAAGGATGAATGAGATGATCGCCATTGCTCACGGATGCAACCAGTTATCTAAATCCGTCAAAGTGTCAAAGTCTAATAAAGCGAGTCCTAAGTCTTCTAACCGCTCCACAGGAAGGTTACGGATGGTTTCCTCAAGATTTTGCGGTATTTCACCGAAACGTCGTTGAAGAAGTCTAATAACCAACTTTAATGCTTCCTGCTGTACCCCTTCTTGAACCGCTTGTTCCCTATCCTGTTGGTAAAGTGGAGCTAAACGCATAATAAACTCCCTATCCTCCTGTGTTTTTTTCGAT
>NZ_JAPZRB010000333.1:0-29526 GCF_027531105.1 Microcystis sp. LE18-22.4A | reverse complement strand
GGTTTATTGATTGGCTGATGAGTTTGCCAAAAAACTTAGAACAAGAATTCTGGCGGGAAATCCGTCAATTGGAGGAGGAAACGAGGATGCCTTATATTACTAGCGTGGAAAGATTGGGAATTGAACAGGGAATGCAGCGAGAGGGAGCTAACTTGGTATTACGCTTACTAAACCGCCGTTTCGGTCAAGTTACAACCAGTGTCGAGAAACAGATACGTCAATTATCTGTTGAGCAATTGGAAGACTTGGGAGAAGCTCTGCTAGACTTTGAAAATGAGGCAGATTTGCTCCACTGGTTATCCCAAAACCATGACTGAAACCAACACTTCTTTTGATCGACTTTCTCTAATTCTTGAATAATTTGTTTAACTCTTTCTAATTCGTCGGCAGGGTTAGGCGTTTTTTTCGTTTTTATTGCCGAAGAATGAGCGATTTCACCGCGTTCTTCTCCAAAAGTATCCATATTTAGTAACCAAACTTTATCTAAGTCATCACTATCGATGCCGATTGGTAAGAGTAATTTTAATAGGTTAGTTTCCTTAATCCCATGATTTTGATCGATAACTGATTTAAAACATCTAATCGCTATGTCAATTTTTTTAGTTATTTTTAGTTTATCTTCAGGCAGATTTTTCTTACCTTTAAGAGGAGTAAGGGTGTCGGGAGGAGCTTCCATTTCTTGACCAGAAAAAGCGATTACACATAACAAAACTCGACCAGCTTTACCTTGATGATCCCAGATATTTTTTGCTGTCTGTACTGTATCCCAAACTCGATCTTCAAGATAAGATTCAATCTCAGCATGAGCAAAAACTCGATAGGCAAAAGTTAAAGCTAATTGTCTTTCAGAATATTCATTTATCTCGCTAAATTTACGAGGTAGGAATTGTTTTTTTAGTCGATTCAATTCTTTGGTTAGTTGTCTAAATCTCAGAGATTTCGGCATAGTAAAAAAACTAACTATCTTAACCCCTTAAAAATAATACGATTGTCTTCCATCTGAGGAATATTGAAGTTAATATCTAATACTTTTGATAAAGCTTGACCCCATAAATGAAAACGATTGTAAGTTGCTCTAATACTTTTAGTAGTTTTTTCTACTGAGTTCCTAAATTCATTGTCAGGGTTAGATAATAATTCTTTAAAAGCATTTTCTATCTGTTCTTTGTTTTTCTCGGCAGCTGCTCTAATTAGATCATCGCAAAAGTAAAAAACCATCACATCTAAAATTGCTCGATTCAACTGACTTCGATACTTTCCTTCTTTATATAACCAGAGACGAGAAAAGTTTTTCTCTCCAAAAATATTAATTGTTGTTTGGACAGCTTTTTCAAATTGATCAACAACATTGATAATTTCATCTGAGCGTTTTTCCCATTCTTGATTGAAATTTTGACAGGTTTTATCTAGAAGTATCTTAACATCACCGCGATAATCGGATAAATAATAATGAAAAGCTACATAACGCAATAGTATATCAGTGTCGCGCATCCGGAAATCGGGATAGGAAGATTTAAATATTTTCTTTAATGCTTGACTTTCGATCGCTCGATCATCTAAAAAATTAATAAAACCTCCTGGGTGTAATGCTTGTCTTAATTCTTGAGAAGACAAAGGGGTATTTTCCACATTGAGACGCAGAAAAATTTTATGGAGGAAACTCTCCGTTTTCCAATTACGGATAACAATCGTGCGGATAGTTTGATTATCCAGTTGGTCTAAGAAATCATTTAAATTGAAGTCATTTTCTAGATCCTGATATTGGCAGCCATTGAGATTATCTAAAAATTCTAAATCTTTTAAAGTAAAACTATTATTAGGTGTGTCACTGTCACCATAAAACTGTAAAATTGTTAGTAGGCGTTGTTTGCCATCAAGAACGATAAATTTCCCTTTTTCCTTATTATTAGTAGCTAAGACAATCAGTGGGACTGGAAACCCTAGAATTAGGGATTCAATAAATCGACTTTTACGAGTAATATTCCAAGCATCTCGTCTTTGAAAGCGCGGATTGAGTTGAATATTTTCTCGAATTAATTGATCGCGGATCGTTGCGGTAGTCCAATCACTTCCAGCAACAACAGTCTCGGAGATTTCTTTGAGTTGTAGCTTTTTTTGGTTTGCTGATTCTCCTGCAATATCTTCTTCTTCTTCCGCAAAATCCACCGCTTCTATTTCTTCTAAAATCTCTAACTGTGTCATGGTAGTAATTAATCTCCTCAATTGTCTATTCTGCAAAAATCCCGCCCCAATATTTGGACGGGACTAACAATCAATCAATAATTCAATACTACTCCCATTCTATAGTTCCGGGGGGCTTAGAAGTAATATCATAAACCACGCGGTTAACTCCCTTAACTTCATTGACAATGCGATTAGAAATTGTCTCCAATAAATCATAGGGAACCCGGGACCAATCGGCAGTCATTCCGTCTTCACTGCTGACTAAACGTAGGACAATGGGATAAGCGTAGGTGCGTTGATCTCCCATCACTCCCACACTGCGGACAGGCAATAAAACCGCGAAAGCTTGCCAGAAATCGTGATACATTCCCTGCTTATTAATCTCGTCGCGCACCACCCAATCTGCATCGCGCAAAATATTTAATTTATCTGCGGTGACTTCCCCTAAAATGCGAATTGCTAAACCGGGGCCGGGGAAAGGTTGACGACGAACAATTTCTTCCGGAAGACCAATTGATCGGCCTAATTTTCTCACCTCATCCTTAAATAATTTTCGCAGGGGTTCGACTAATTTAAACCGGAGATTTTTCGGCAGTCCACCAACGTTATGATGACTTTTAATTTTAACCGCGACTCTTTCCCCGGTTTTGGGATCCACATTACTATCGGCCGATTCAATCACATCGGGATATAAAGTTCCTTGGGCCAGATAATCAAAGGGTCCCAAACGATTCGATTCTTCTTCAAACACCTGAATAAATTCATGGCCGATACGACGGCGCTTTTCCTCGGGATCCGTGACGCCGGCCACTTGCGCTAAAAATCGCTCTCTAGCGTTGACATACTCGACTCTAATATGGAATTGCTCGTTAAATATCTGCATTAATCGTTCTGGTTCACCCTTACGCATGAATCCCTGATCGATAAACATACAGGTTAGTTGATCACCGATCGCTCGATGCAAGAGGAATGCTAAGGTAGAGGAGTCCACACCGCCGGATAAAGCCAATAAAACTCGCTTATCGCCCACTTTTGCCCTAATTTCTCGGATCGATTCCTCGACAAAAGCTTCCGTGGTCCAAGTGGGTTCGCATTTGCAGATATGATAGACGAAATTGCGAATTAAGGCGATTCCTCCCACAGAATGGACAACTTCCGGGTGAAACTGCACTCCAAAGAGTTTTTTCTTGTGATCGGCAATGGCCGCACAATCGGTATTATCGGTATGAGCGAGAATTTCAAAACCCGCGGGCAATTCCACGCAGGAATCCCCGTGACTCATCCAAGCGGTGGAACCGTCCTCGACATTGGTTAATAAATCGGTAGGATCGTTGATAAATAGGGATGCTTTGCCGTATTCGGCCCGTTTTGCCCGTTCTACCCTGCCCCCTAACTGCTGTACCATCAATTGCATCCCGTAGCAAACTCCGAGGACGGGTACACCTAAATTCCAAATTTCGGGATCACAGTGGGGCGCTCCAGGATCATAGACGGAATTGGGACCGCCCGAAAGAATTATTCCTTTCGGGTTGATTTGGGCCAATTGTTCGGCGCTGGTACGATAGGAGAGAACTTCGGAGTAAACGTTCGTTTCCCGGATTCTGCGGGCGATTAATTCAGAATACTGGGAGCCAAAGTCAAGAATGATGATTATTTGACGATTAAGGCTATTAGTGAAGGACTCTGAGGGCAAAGTCTCTTGGGGGGTGGGAAGGGGGGTTTGAGTTGTCACTGCGATCAAAAAAAGAAACTGGCAGGAAAAGGTTAAAGATTTGTGAACTAAATCGGCTATTGTTCTGAAAATAAGCTACAATAGTGTGGCCTTATTAGTTTCATTTTTTAAGACTAAATATTCCCACGATCATAGCACGGTCACTAGGGGGTAACTTGTAGATTCTGCAAAAATTTAAGGCCATTTTCGCTTTTGCTGATCAAAGAACGAGAGCGATCGAATAAAATACAACCGACCCCAAGATGACCGTTACTGTGGTTATAAACGTATTCTTGGCAACGGCGATCAATCGTATTAGCCATTTCTCCATAGATGCGTTCCACCCAATTATCTCCCGTTTGCCGGTCTAATTGACGCAGATATTCCAGACCGTTTTCGCTGGTGTTACTGTCAAAAATTTGCTGGAGATGGGGGGTAGCTAAACCCATTTTAGCGGCGTAGGCGGTAAGAATTTCCCGACGACCATCGGCGAGATGATGGTGAGTCTGAAAGATTCCCCCGGCAAGTTTAATTAATTTACCGTGATAACCAAACAAAAGAATTTCAGAGATTCCCTGTAATTGTGCCTCTAATAACATCGGCCCGATCCAATTGGCTGTTTTTACCAAAATATCAGGATTAATACCCATTTGAGGGGCTAAATCTAAGCCATTTTCCCCGATACAAAACACCAAGCGATCGAAACGACGGGATAAAATTTTTAATTGCTCGCGAAAGATTTCCAACTGTCCGGGGGCGCTCAGGGGTTGGGAAATGCCGGTGGTACCCAACAAAGATAATCCCTCTACCACCCCAAAAGCGGCGTTAGAAGTCCTTGTGGCCAGTTTTTTGCCTTCTGGAAGGATAATCGTCACTTTAAGGCTTTCTTGGGGCAGTAACAGGGGTCTGAGGTTTTCTTGCAGGAGACGCTGGGCATAACTATAGATAGCTGATTTTCCGCTATTATCAACCTGTAGGCCGATTCCTTCGCCGCCTTGAATCTCTATCTCTTGATTACCCGTCTTTCTTTCTACTAACGCCCATATAGGGGTATTTCTAGTTAAATCTAAATTATCCCCCGGATCGCTGCGGGTGATGGCTAGGGCAGCATCGGGGTTAAGTCGGGCAACTTGTTCGATGGCAATTGTAACGGCTTCTGGCGGTTCTAAAAGATTAAAAGTAACGGAATTTAGCTCATTTTCGCCGTGGAGATGCTGGAGAGATGCGATCGCACTGGCACAGGCAAAAACCGGTAAAGTGTAACCTGAACGGGGTAGAGAGATAGACATGAATAGGGTCCATAACCAATCAAATTAGCGTGATCTGATTTTGACTCTCCCCCGCTAACCGCTCGCGCGGTGTAGCGGGGGATTCTCGGTTCTTAGGCTTTTAACTAGATCGACCGAGTTTAACCCGGTCGATCCCCGTCAAATCGCCTCCGCGAGCGTTTTCTAACACGGTCAGTCCGACCGCGTTTTTTCCTCGGTTCTCGATTACCTTCGCTGATGCCGTATCTCTTGGTTCAATGTTACCGCAAGAATCACACCGGTGAACTCTTTCCGATAAGGCTTTTTTACCAGTGAACGCGCCACAATTAGGACAATCCTGGGAAGTTCCGTTTTTATCGACCTTAAGATAATATTTCCCCCGTTTCCAAACAACAAACGGTAATATCTCATTAATAAAACTACCGATGCCCGAATCTAGAGATTGTTTTCTAACGATCCCTCTAGACCACGAAACGAAGTTAATATCCTCAACAAAGATATTATCAGCAAAATCACAAAGGTAATGAGCTAGTTTAAAGTGCCAATCTCTACGGGTATTAGACACTTTTTCATGTAATCTCGCTATCTTCTCCTGAAGTTTTAACCAATTGCTAGAGCCTTTAGTTTTCCGTTTCAAGCGTCTTTGTAGCAATTTAAGCTTACTCTGTACTTTCAACAAAAATCGAGGGGCTTTGATTAAATCTCCCCGTGAAGTAGCAACAAAACTCTCAATCCCCGCGTCAATTCCTAAACAGGTTTTCCCCACTGTCATATCGGGAACTAATTCCGTAGATTGGAAGGAAACCGAAACGTAAAATCCCGACGCTTTTTGGATAATTCGAGCTTGTTTAGGCTCGAACCAGGGCGGGTACTTTCTGGATTTCCTAATCCGAATTTTTCCCAATTGTGGAAAATTTAAGTATTCGTCACCTAAGAAGTTTATTGTAGGGGGTCTAAGTGGGTTTTAGCCTAACTGCCCAATCAAACAACAATCTTAAGCTTTATCTCCTCAGTCCTCAACAGTGGTACAATTGCCGTCATAGCTAGGGGTGTCTGAGGCAATCAGGCTGAGAAAGACCCTTAGAACCTGAGACTGGGTAATTCCAGCGTAGGGAAGCTGTTTACAGAGGAAATAAAATTATGAGACAAGAATGGGTTGCCCCCCGGCGCGGACAAGCAAATGTATCGCAAATGCACTACGCCCGTCAGGGGATAATTACCGAAGAGATGGCTTATGTGGCAAAACGGGAAAATCTCTCTCCCGAATTGATTCGCAGTGAAATCGCCCGAGGAAGACTGATTATTCCCGCTAATATCAATCACCTCAACCTCGAACCTATGGCGATCGGTATTGCTTCTAAGTGTAAAGTTAATGCTAATATCGGGGCTTCCCCTAACTCCTCGAATATTAACGAAGAACTGGAAAAATTACACCTAGCGGTCAAATACGGCGCAGATACGGTGATGGATCTCTCCACCGGTGGCGGTAATTTGGACGAAATTCGCACTGCGATTATCAATGCTTCTCCTGTCCCCATCGGTACTGTACCCATCTATCAAGCGGTGGAAAGCGTTCACGGCAATATTGAAAAACTCACCCCCGAAGATTTCCTCCATATTATCGAAAAACACGCCGGGCAAGGGGTAGATTACATGACTATTCATGCGGGAATCCTCATCGAACACCTGCCTTTAGTCAAAACCCGTCTGACCGGGATTGTCTCCCGGGGTGGTGGTATTATTGCTAAGTGGATGCTACACCACCACAAGCAAAATCCTCTCTACACCCATTTCGATGAAATTATCGAGATTTTCAAGCGTTATGACGTTTCTTTTAGTCTCGGTGACTCCCTGCGTCCTGGTTGTACCCACGATGCTTCCGATGCGGCCCAATTAGCGGAATTGAAAACCCTCGGCCAACTGACGCGCCGCGCTTGGGAACACGATGTACAGGTGATGGTGGAAGGGCCTGGCCATGTTCCCATGGATCAAATTGAATTTAATGTGAAAAAACAAATGGAGGAGTGTAGCGAAGCACCTTTCTATGTTCTTGGTCCCCTTGTCACCGATATTGCTCCAGGGTACGATCATATCACTTCGGCGATCGGGGCGGCTCTGGCGGGTTGGTACGGGACGGCGATGTTATGTTATGTCACCCCGAAAGAACATCTCGGTTTACCCAACGCTGAAGATGTGCGAAATGGCTTAATTGCCTACAAAATAGCGGCTCATGCGGCAGATATCGCCCGTCATCGCCCTGGAGCGCGCGATCGTGACGATGAACTCTCCATTGCTCGTTATAATTTCGATTGGAATCGTCAATTTCAGTTATCCTTGGATCCCGATCGCGCTAAGGAATACCACGATGAGACTTTACCCGCAGATATCTATAAGACGGCGGAGTTTTGTTCGATGTGTGGACCGAAATTCTGTCCCATGCAAACTAAAGTCGATGCCGATGCAATTACGGAATTAGAGAAGTTTCTCGCTAGTCAGAATCAAGACAATTTAACCCCGGTTTAAAGGGGAGTTATGGGAAGGGCTGCTTGATTTCAGCCCTATTCCTAGCATAGAAGTCAAAATTCTGGGAATAGCCGCCGATTTTTTGACTAATTGACCCGTTTTTCTAGATATTGACCGATCATCAATTCTTGACCGGCGCGAGAGATAATAGTTTGTCGGGTGCGATATTGTTGACCGATGAGTTTAATTTCTTCTTCAAAGACAGAACCGGCGTATTCTGTTCTCAGACAGAGAGTAGAGGGGTTAGGAAAGGTATAAATAGCGCTAACGGGTTTATCCGTCGCAAATCCCCGATCGCGATAGAGAATATTATCTAAAATACCGAATATAGTCGAACCGTTGGAGGGTTTTTTACTCTGGGGACGCAGATAATTACTTTGCCAAGTGACTTCCGTACCACCCAATAAGGCTGTATCTTCCAGATTATGTAAACGGGCAAGTTGAATTAATGGTTCGCTGCCTTGGGGTAAATATTTGATCTCGATGGCGCTGATAACTTCTTGGGGTTCCGTTTCTTGGGTGAGGGTGTAATAACGTCTCTGGGATTGCCAGCGTCCTTCTGTCTGCTTAAAAAAGGCTAAAGCCGAGGTTTCCAGCGATAATTGGGCGGTTTGAATTAATGTCATAGAAATAAAACCTTTCCTGTTTTTTGGGAGAGCAGATTTGTTATCCTTTGTCAAGAGATTGCCAGAGAATTGTTACACATCTTAATACAATTATAACCCTGCATGGAAATTAAGTGGTAGGGGTGTTGAGGGAGATAATTGGGAAAAAGTCGCACAGATACAGCATTTACAGGGAAAAAACGGGATAAAATTGCTAAAACCTGCGAGCTTATCCTAGTTACTTCCATTTACCCCTATCTATCGATTAATTCTGTCAAATTGGCTACAGAGAGGCCGAGGTTCTTCCCCCAACCCCTTTTTTACCTTTTAAGTACCTAAGCAAAATTAATTACACATCTAAGCCGTCAGCTTTTTGCTGTGATCAGTAAACAGTGAACTGAAAACTCAAATCCGATCCCTGATAGCTGTCTCCTGTCTCCTGACTCGGAGACTCCTGACTCCTGACCCCACCAACAAACTTTTTGCCGCAAACCCTACTTACTTTTCACCCGATCTGCCCGGTCTTGGTATTGTTAAAAATATAGAACCTCCGAACAAGGTCTCAACTCTGTGCAGTTAAAACAAGTAATCATCGCCCATAAGGCCAACCATCCCCAAAGTAAAGCATGGGCGGAAAAATGCGCTAAACAGTTAGAAGCCCGTCAGTGTAAAGTTTTAATGGGACCCAGTGGCTTTAAAGATAATCCCTATCCGGTATTTTTAGCCTCAGCATCGGGAAAAATCGACCTCGCCATCGTTTTGGGGGGAGATGGAACCATTTTAGCCGCTGCTCGCTATTTAGCTCAGGAAGACATTCCGATTTTAGCGGTGAATGTCGGCGGCCATCTGGGGTTTTTAACGGAACCTTTGGAGATTTTCCAAGATACGGAGACGGTCTGGGAGCGTTTACAATCCGATCACTATGCGGTACAACAACGGATGATGTTAAAGGCCAGAATCTATGAAGGGGATAAAAGAAATCCGCAGCCAGTGAGCGAGGCATTTTATGCCCTGAATGAGATGTGTGTGAAACCCGCTAGTATCGATAGGATGCCCACCTCGATCCTGGAAATCGAAGTGGACGGGGAAGTAGTAGATCAGTACCAAGGAGATGGTTTATTAGTGGCTACTCCCACGGGGTCCACCTGTTACACCGCTTCCGCTAATGGCCCGATTATACACCCCGGCATGGAAGCGATCGCTGTCACCCCGATTTGTCCCTTGAGTCTCTCCAGTCGGCCGATTGTCATTCCCCCGGCATCTCTGGTCAGTATTTGGCCCCTGGGAGACTACGAATTAAACACTAAACTCTGGATGGATGGCGCTTTAGCCACTTCCATTTGGCCCGGGCAATGGGTGGGAGTTACCAAAGCTGAAAAATTCGCCCAATTTATTATCCTGCGGGAAAGCTATTCTTTTTATCAGACTCTACAGGAAAAATTACAATGGGCCGGGGCGAGAATTCATTATGATGGCAATCGTCATAATTAGGAATGGCTCAAGAGCTTCTGGGAGTGGTGTCTGGGGGATGATTGAGTATATCTTCTAAAATTGGTCATTACCTCCGATTTTATCAGTCAATCCCAGCTTTTGCGGGTAGAACCCCCCAAACCCAGAAGCGCATTTACTGATTGTCGGTATTTCTGCAAGAGAGGGTCAAAAGTTGTCAAAATATTTGACAAAGTTGCCCCTTTGTGGTAAGAAATTGGGTTATTCTTGTCCCGTAAATTTTAAATTTCATCCCATCCAGTTAAGCCAGAAGACATAACATAACTGGTCACGGTTGCTTCAAAAAAGTTCGCTTTGGTGTGGCCTTCTTTTTTGGTATCGGAGAAGCGTTCCAGATGGTTATAGGGACTTTTGTTATACTTTTCTTCCCTGTATAAAGGCTCAAGTCCGATCGCTTTCAGTCGAATATTAGCGAGGTATTTGGTGTACTGTTCGGTACTGTATTCGGTAATACCTAAAATGTCGTTGCCAACAATGTGATTTGTCCAGCGACATTCGTGTTTAACGGCCGTATCGAACATCTCATAAATCTGTTCAACGGAATGGGAAAAAGTTGCCATGGCTTCGGGAATAAGTTTCTGATACAAACGGACGTGACTTAATTCGTCCCGGTTGATCATTTTGAAAACGTCAGCACTACCGGACATTAGCTGTCGAGAAGCGAGATTATAGAAAAAGATAAAGCCGTTGTAAAAATACAAACTCTCCAGCAAATAATCGGCAAGAAGGGCGATAAAATAGCTTTCAGTAGTTTGTTTATCGATGTATTGCTGGTAGAGACTAGCGATAAATTGACAGCGATCCTTGAGAACTTTATCGGTACGCCAAAAGTCATAAACTTCGCCTCTGCGATCCGAGGGAATAATGGTTTCAATTAAGTATTGATAACTTTGATTGTGCATGGCTTCTTGGGAAATTTGTTCCGCCATACAAAGACTAATTTCTGGCGCAGTGACGCTACCTTTTAGGTGGGGAATATTACAGGTTTGTACGGAATCAAGAAAAGTTAGATAGGATAAAATACCATCATAAGCATATCTTTCTTCGTCGGTAAGATGCCCGTATTCAGTTACGTCTTGAGTGATATCTAAGCGTTGCGGAATCCAGAAATTTTCGCGCATTTGTTGATATAAACCCACCGCCCAGGTGTAGCGGACATCGTTTAACTGCATCAGGTTGGTGGTGTTACCAAACCAGATCGAACGGTTTTCGATCGCATCATCTCCCGCTGGATTGAAGATCGGGGAA
Source organism: Microcystis sp. LE18-22.4A (assembly GCF_027531105.1). Classification (NCBI taxonomy): domain Bacteria; kingdom Bacillati; phylum Cyanobacteriota; class Cyanophyceae; order Chroococcales; family Microcystaceae; genus Microcystis; species Microcystis sp. LE18-22.4A. The sequence goes on along the minus strand of NZ_JAPZRB010000333.1, from coordinate 18,478 downwards.
ATGGGCATCGAATGGCAAGAATTAACTAAATGTAAGGACATGATTACTTGGATATTATGGCACTTTTAGGTTATAAGAGATTTTCGGTAAAAAGTCAAATGTTTTGATTTTGATTAGGAATAAATTCAAAATCTAGGGCTTCTGCCAAAGTCAATGGGCAATCCTTCGGGAATTTCTCTAGGTTTATCCCTGTTTCAATAGCGGCTTTTTGTCTGGCTTTATTATAGCATTTTTTTAAATTGTCTTCTGTTAAAAAACTCTTAAGACTAGGGCTATTTTCTAAATCTTCTTCGATTCTCTCGCGATGCTCAAAAAGGATTAATGCCCAGCTTCTGGTTTGTTTTTCTGGCTCTTGTAAGTATTTTAGTAAATGCCATAAAATCACAATCAGATTGCTTTTTAATGCTTTCTGTTGACTGATAGACATAGATTTTATTTCGTCAATTAAATTCTCTAAATCTAAATCAGAAAATTGATGATTTTCTAGTAAAGATATGGTTTTCTCTAGCCAGAGATAGTAATCCTGTTCGTATAAGTTCTTTTCCATAATTATCCCCATTATTTTGATATTTCAGGAAACCAATCCTCATTTAAAGCCTGTTCTATAGTGCAAATTGGAGCTAAACTGACCAAGTTTTCAGCCATTCCAGATAATTCGATCAAAGAAATACGAGCTTCTTGAAAAGAGTTGTTAAAAATTTCAATTAGATAAGGCTGTAGACTAGGACTATCGGCAATAATTCTTTTTATGGCACGACGGAAATTCCTAATTTCATTTTTCCATCCTCTTTGATTATATTCTAATTCCGATTCCCAGTAAGCTAGTTTCAGCAAATGTTCTAATAACCGAGTTAAATAACTTTCTAAACTTCGTTTCTCACTTTTACCCATGCTACTAATTTCGTCAATTAAATTCTCTAAATCTAAATCAGAAAACCGATGATTTTCTAGTAAAGATATGGTTTTTTCTAACCAGAGATAGTAGTCTTTTTCGTATAAGTTCTTTTCCATAATTATCCCCCATTATTTTGATATTTCAGGAAACCAATCCTCATTTAAAGCCTGTTCTATAGTGCAAATTGGAGCTAAACCGACCAAATTTTCAGCCATTCCAGATAAATCCAGAAACAATTTACGGGCATTTTGATAACAGGACGAGAAAATTTCCGCTAGATAGGGCTTTAAACTGGGACTGTCTTCAATAATTTGTTGAATTCCTAGGCGAAAGTTACGAATTTCATTTTTCCATCCTCTTTGATTATATTCTAATTCCGACTGCCAGTAAACCAGTTTTAGCAAATGTTCTAATAACCGAGTCAAATAACTCTTTAAACTTTGTCGTTGGCTTTTGCCCATGTCGCTAATCTCCTCGATGAGATTATCCAAATCTAAATCGGAAAATTGATGATTTTCTAGTAAAGATATGGTTTTCTCTATCCAGAGATAATAATCTTTTTCGTATAAATCACTCTTCATTGCTTAATCCTCTCCGAGAAACTCAGGAAACCAATTTTCATCTAAAATTTGGTCGATTGCTCCCATAGGTGTAGCACTTAAAAGTCTTTTATCGATGCCAGAACCTTCGACAAATAGATGGCAAGCATCCTCATAACATTGCTCAAGAATCTCGGTGAGGTAAGATGCTAAGTTTGTATTATAAGTTCCATCCTTTTTGTTGCTAATAATTCTTTTTATTTGAATGCGAAAATTTAAAATCTCCCGTCGCCACTTGTTTTTATTGTAATCGCGCTTAGATTGCCAATAAGTTAATTTAAGTAAATGTTCCAAGAGTTTAGTTAGTAAACTCTCTAACTTCTGACGTTCTCTTCTGGACATATCTTTGATTTCTTCAATTAAATTTTCTAAATCCAACTCAGAAAACTGGCGATTTTCTAGTAAAGATATGGTTTTCTCTAACCAAAGATAGTAATCCTGTTCGTATAAGTTCGTTTCCATAGTCCCTCACCTTAATTAACTATAATCCAACCAAATCATCAGTTATTATTATCCTCATATTCAGGAAACCAATCATCATCCAAAGCTTGGGCAAGAGTGAGAATTTTTTCCCTGGGCAAAGTATTGATTTTTACTCCCATTTTTCTAGCTAGGATACGAAGGGCTGACTGATAACATTTATCAAAACTATTCTCTAGATAGGACTTTAAACTTGGATTATCATCAAGAACTTCCCATAAATCAATTCTAAAAATAGTAATTTCTCCTTTCCAGTGATTAGCATTATATTGGCTTTCCGATTGCCAATAAGCGAGTTGCAGCAAATGTTGGATTATTCTAGTCAATAAACTTGTTAAGGTATGTTTTTCCTTGATACCCATACTTTTAATCTCCTCGATGAGATTATCTAAATCTAAATCGGAAAATTGATGATTTTCTAGTAAAGATATGGTTTTCTCTATCCAGAGATAGTAATCCTGTTCGTATAAAGTCTTATCCATAGCTGTGATTAGGTGATCAATAAAACTCATTTTATCAGTCCTAATCTTTGATGTAAAAAAATTAAGGTGGGCATTGCCCACCGAAGTTAACCTTAATTAGCGCAACTAGAACAACTATCGTCAGACTCTCGAAAATTGTCCTTTTGTACGGTACGGATATAATAAATCGCTTTACACCCCAATTCCCAGGCCATAACTAGGGTATCAAAGATATCTTTGGCAGTGAGACAACGGTTGGGTTCTTCGGGGAAATAAACCCCTTCATTGAGGTTGAATAATAACTCCATAGAAATCCCCGTATCGATCCATTCTTGCATAGTAGCGATCGCTTTCACCACTTGCTGCTGTTCGAGATTTTTGTTCTCTGAATAAAACCAGAAAGCTTCTTCAATAAAAGGTGGTGCGATGGGAACGGTTCCCTTTGCCCATTTATCGTAGAAAAAGCGACTATAAACCGGCAAAACACTAGCGGTACATCCCTGTACCAAACTAGAGGAAGTATTAGGAGCAATGGCGGTAATATGGGAATTACGGATGCCAAATCGTTGAATATCTGCGGCTAATTGTTGCCATCTTTGCGGTTGCACCGCATTATTTAAAAACCATGCCACTGGTTTTGCTCCGATTAATTTACCTTGACTCCATTCACTACCCAAGAAAGCTTGATAAGCACCGCGTTCTTTGGCTAATTCCATCGAGGAATAGGTACACCAATAGCCAATTTCTTCAAATAAATTACTAATTTCTGACAGGTTATTGTAGGATAATTTCCGTTTAGCTAACCAGTCAGCCAATCCCATCGCCCCTACCCCAATAGTGCGATATTTATCGTTGTGGTTTTTAGCATTATCAAAGGGAGGATTAGTGATATCGATAGTATTGTCGAGAATCCTGACAGCGATTTGACAATTAGACTCGATTTCTTCCCTGTCGATATTGGCTAAATTAAGGCTAACTAAATTACAGCAATGGGCAGTTTTATCGGGGGTGACATTTGAGAAGCTCTCCGTGCATAAATTTACACCGGGGATATAGCCATCGTGCTTATTAGGATTAGCGCGATTGATGGTATCTTTGAAGGCAATGTAGGGCATTCCTGTTTCTACTTGGGAACGCATGATACTTTTAAATAAGTCCCGGGCATTGATTTTTTTATAGAGGAGAATCTCTTGATCTAAATTAGCTTCTACTAAACGATAGGCCTCTTCAAATTCTTCCCCCCATAGTTCCGCTAATTCTATACCTAATTTATTGCGAACTTCGTAGGGATCTACTAATGTCCACTCGGCTTTATTTATCACCCGACGCATGAATTCATCGGTGATAACTAATTGGGGAAAAACATCATAAGCTTTGCGTCTTTGATCACCGTTTTCTGTCTGCATTTCCAGAAATTCTGGCACATCTAAATGCCAGATGTCAACACCGATAGTTACTGCCCCGGCGCGTCTTCCCCCCTGATTTACTGCAATAGCTGTATCGTTGAGTAATTTAATCCAAGGAATAATCCCCCCGGAAGCATTAGCTTTCCCCATTACCCAGCTACCAGTGGCGCGAATTCTACTCACATTCACCCCGACACCGCCACCATTTTTTGAGATGCGGGCAGCATTAGTAATCTCGTCGAAAATGCTTTCTAAACTGTCGTCAATGGAGAGGATAAAACAACTGGTTAAGGAACCTTTGGGAGTGCGTAAATTGGCTAAAATTGGGGTGGCGAGAGAGATTTTTCTTTGAGCAATCGCTTGATAAAATTTCTTCGCCCAGGGGAGTCTATTAGCTGGTTCTTCCACAGTGGCAAGCAGCAAGGAACAGGTTAATAATGCCTCTTGGGGTAACTCATTTTTGAGTAAATAACGGCTAGTGATTAACAATGCCCCTGCGTAATCATAATCGATGTCCCAATCGGAATTAATCCAAGAACCAGCTTCTTTTAATTCTGCCTCGGAATAGATGAGAATCCTTTCGTCGTATAGCAACTTTTTAACTTGAGTTTTGACAGTTTTCTCGTAATTTCCGTACTGATAACCCCGGGCTACTAAGGTATCTTTCCAAAGACTCCAAATATGCAATCTTCCCGCCACATAGCGCCAATCCGGTTCCTCTGGACTACACATTTCTAGGGCGCAATTAATTAAATTATCCTGTATTTCCCTAGTGGTAATCCCATCCCGCAGGCGTGTGGTTAAACCCGCTTCTAAGGCGATTGAATTGACTTTTTTGCCCTCACAAGCCCACTCTACCACGTCGCGAATTTTGCCGATATTTAAGCTTGTGGTGGAACCATCGCGCCGAATCACTCTAATTCCATGGCTGCCCATATTAGCTAAAGGGGTAGAACGAAAGGGTATTACTTCGTTATTTTTGTGAATGGAAACGGCAGTAGTCAAGGGCTTCGATTGCATAATTGGAAAATTGCGGCGTTAAAAAACTTGACAAATTAATCTATTTGTACTAGAGTATTCTATCAGATTTTCTGGGAAAACACAACATCTAGCGTGTTAAATAATCCTATCACTCTATATATGGTATAGCCAGGATTATTTTGTTCCCTAAAAACAGTGTTTTGGATGACATTTTCCGGAAAAAATTCTTGATTTTTCCCAGAAAACAGTTCTTTTGTATGCTTGACAAAAGAACTATTCTTTGATAGCAAAAACAGATTGACAAAATACTTTTGATCCGATTCTGCTTGACTGCTGAGGAGGTTGTGGTCAGACTTTATTTGTTCTTAACTTTTCGATAATTTAAGACAAGAGTGGATTAAAAGTCAAATTTCCTCTGAGAACCTCTGAGAGAGGAAATTTTCTCTTTTCGCTATTTAGTGGCTTACCGCTAGAATAATAGGACAAAAACGCTATATATAGCGTCTAGCGAGTAGAGGACAAGGATGAAATATTTAGAAGAATGGCGTGATAGCGGGGTGGACGCGGAGTTAATCGATCTCAATGTCACCGGTTTAGCGGGGTTATCTCCCAGTGAATACCTACTCTACTCCCAAGAATTACCGCGACGCAATGATGGCAGAGTTAGGGATGATATTCTCAAGCGTTATGAACATATCAGTCAAGGCGGTTGGTGGTGTTCAGGAATTGACTTATTAACGGGTAATTATGACCTTTGGGGCTGTTTTAAGCCCGATTTTCCCCGTTTAAGCTTTGATAAGGCTAAACCGATTAAGTACGAACATCCTCCCCAAACCCCTACGGGAGTCTTTGCTTTGCGGGTTCCCCTGAAAATTTGGCAAAGGATAGCCCAGCATATCAGTATTAATATTTTAACTGAAGAAGTGGATAATAAGCAAGAGGATCTCGGTTTTTGGTCCTGGGTAATTAAACATCCAGAGATACCTATTTGTCTTACGGAAGGAGCGAAAAAAGCGGGGGCATTACTAACAGCAGGTTATGTGGCAATTGCCTTACCCGGAATTCACAATGGTTATCGTACTCCCAAGGACGAATTAGGTAGAAGAATCGGCAAATCTCATCTAATTCCGCAGCTAGAAAAATTAGCTAATTCCGGACGAAAGATTTATCTAGTTTTTGATCAAGAAACTAAACCAAAGAACCAACAAGCGGTTAATTTAGCTTTACAGAGAATGGGTTATCTATTCAGTCAGGCTAACTGTCAGGTAAAGGTAGTTACTTGGGATGCTGCTGACGGTAAAGGGGTGGATGATTTACTAATCAATCGAGGAGAAGATTACTTCCAACAAGTCTATCAAAAAGCTACCTCTTGGGAAATTTGGAAGGCAGCGAGTTTAAATAGTTTAACTCTCCCACCTCATCTAGAGTTAAATAGCCGTTACTTGCCAGATATTGCTATCCCTACATCAGCGCAGTTAATGGCGATTAAATCGGCTAAAGGTACAGGAAAAACTGAGTTTTTAGCTAAGATAGTTAAACAGGCTATTGCCAATCAACAAAAAGTTTTAGTTATTGGTCATCGAGTCAAACTGGTAGAGGAGCTATGTCAACGCTTTGGTTTAAACTATATCAGCAAAATTAGGGATAATCCTGCGGCACAAATTTACGGTTATGGTTTATGTATTGACTCTCTCCATCCCCAATCACAAGCTAAATTTCAAGCGGAAGATTGGCAAGAAGCTATGATTATTATCGATGAGATCGAACAAGTCCTATGGCATGGGTTAAATGGGGATACTTGTAAAGCTAATCGAGTAGCAATTTTAAAGTCTTTAAAGTCTCTGCTACAAACTGTGGTCAGCAGTGGGGGAAAAGTCTTAGTTGCTGATGCTGATTTAAGTGATATTTCCCTAGAATATCTAACTTCTTTAGCGGCTATTAAACTAGAAACTTTCTTGATTAGTAACGAGTGGAAACCTAATTATCAGCAAGCTTGGCAAGTTTATAACTACTCTGATAATACTCCCCAACAGCTAGTTAAGGATTTAGTTGAACATATTAAAGAGGGAGGAAAACCTTTTGTTTGTCTATCGGCACAAAAATTAACCAGCAAATGGGGGACAATTACCCTAGAATCTTATCTAAGAAAGCAATTCCCTCAGAAGAAAATTCTGCGGATAGATTCAGAGTCATTGCCAGATTATGGTCACGCTGCCTATCAAGCGATTGGCAATTTAAATCAGTTGTTGCTTAACTATGATATAGTTCTAGCTAGTCCTGCGATCGAAACGGGAATTAGTATTGATATTCAGCAACACTTTACCTCGGTTTGGTGTTTAGCACAGGGAATTCAAACTCCCACTTCTATCGCTCAATTTTTAGGGAGAATTAGAGAGAATATTCCTCGTTATATTTGGTCAGCAGTGTACGGATTTAATCAGGTGGGCAATGGTTCCACTTCTATCCCCAAACTTCTCACCTCTGGACACCGACTAACGGAGGTTAATATTCGCTTATTACACCAGTCAGATTTAGAATCTCTGGAGGATTTAGATACAACTTTTCAAGCGGAATCTCTCCTCTGCTGGGCAAAAATGGCTGTGCGAGTAAATGCTTATATGCTTAATTATCGTCAGTCAATTCTAGGTATTTTACAAGCAGAAGGTCATAGAATTAAAGAACGGAATCAGGAAGAAGAACTAGAAATAAATAATCAGTTAACGGCAGCAATTGAAGAAATTAGGGAACATAATTATCGTTCTGAATGCGAGGCCATTGCCAGCGCTTCTGAGATCACGGAATCAGAATATCGTTGGCTAAAAAAACAGTTAATTAAGTCAGTGAAAGAAAGGAGAATTATCAGGAAATATGACCTATACAAACGCTATGGAATCCCCGTCACACCGCAATTAGTGATTAAAGATGATCAAGGATGGTATCAAGAACTACGCTTACATTACTTTTTGACAATTGGGCGACAATTTTTGTGCGATCGAGATGCTTTAATTGCCCGTAAACTGATAGAATCAGGTCAGGGAAGTTTATTTATTCCCGATTTTAATGGTAGTCAATTAGGAGTGATTATCGGGACGTTAGAAGTGTTGGGAATTCCCGTATTATTAGCTAACCCTGAAAGAGAATTAACTAATCATGATGCCGATTTACAAAAAATGGCCGAAATCGCCATTAAAAACCGCAACGAGATTAAAACTATCACCAAGATTAACCTCTCTAATACTTCCCGTCCTCTGACGATTATTCGTAATTGTTTGAACTTGTTAGGTTATCAATTAACCAGCAAGGGCAGCCAGAGAATTGCTAAAAAATCTCTAAAAGTTTATCAGATTGTTGCCCCTCAGGATGGTAGAGAACAAGTGTTTCAACAATGGTTATTTAGAGATGAAAAATGTGCGGGAAGTTCTGAGATTTGGTATGAGGACTATCTCTTTTCTCTCCCCCAGAAACCATCTCTAGGCGAACCGGAAAATGCTTATATTCAATTAAGTCTAGAATTATAGTCTAGCTATGGGGAAAATTGTCTATTTAAGCGACTTTTTTGCCTAAAATGACCACATCAGCCAGAAAATTGTCTAGATCGGCAATTTGAGGTAAATAACCCCATCGTTGAAAGCCGAATTTTTCAAAGAGACGAATACTGGCTTGATTGTGGGCAAAGATAATACAGATAAGATTAGATATACCCAATTTGGGACAGCGATTCAGGGCATATTCTACTAATAATTTACCGATTCCACGACCTTGATAATCGGGGGCAACATATAAACTAACCTCTGCCGTTTTTTGGTAAGCGACACGACCATAAAACATCTGTAAACTCAGCCAACCCACCACCTGACCTTCGATCGCTATTACCCAGATGGGATACTGTTCAGGATTGTGCTTTTTAAACCATTCTCGCCGACTTTCCAGGGAAATAGGCTTTAAATCTGCGGTTGCCTTGCGAGTGGGAACAGCTGCATTATAAATCTCGATAATTGTTGGTAAATCTGTTTCTTTAGCCTCGCGAATAATCATAGAATATCAAGTAAAAAGTCAAAAGTAAAAAGTAAAAAAATAATATTTCTTATTTTCTATCTACCTATCGGGTTGATTCTCAGGATGAAGTATAACCTAATTTTGCCTTGTCTCCTAACTTCTGAATTCTGCTAGATCTCTCAATCTTACTTTAAAATTGAGTTTGATAGCGGACGGTAAACTCATTCAAATTGTAATCGTAGGAAAAGCGGATAAAAGACTGGGAATTGACTCGATAGACGGTTTCCAAATTGGGAAGAATATTAAAATCCGTTGCCCTGATCGCATTACTAACCGCATTCTCCACATCATACACGACTCCTTGGGCTAAGAGGGGAATCGCCAACTGAACCACTCCAAATTGAATTAATTGTTCTGTATTTTTCCCCTGTAAACCATTAAAAACCGACAGCAATTGTTCCCCCAAAAGTCGAACGATTTCCCCTTGGCTGCGGGGGGGAGTGCTGGTTAATTTAACTAGGGGAGTATTAAGCAATCCCTCATCTTCACCTCTAGCAAAAGCCACTGCTTGTAAACAATTAGCAGCTTTTTGTAATTCTGTATCTGTATAGTTTTCCTCTAGGGGAAAAGGTAGACTATCGGGACGAATTTGGCACACTTCATTGATATTACGTCCTAAATTTGGTAGCAAGCGGTTTAATTCCCCTTCAACGCTGAGGGTGACATCGATCCTTTGAATGCGATTGAGGCTATCATCGGGAATTTCATTGCTAGGAAAATCTCCCCCCGGACGGGAGATAGCAAAATCGCGAGATTGAGAAAATTCGCTGAGAATTGTTCGCAGTTGAATATCAACAAAGGGATTAAAAAGTCCCAACCCGCGACTAGAATCGAAAACAATAACATTTTGATTGCGTCGGTTAAGAAGAAAACGAGTATCGATGTAACTAACCCGTCCTCGATCGAGATTAATCACTCCATTGGTTTGTAATTTCTCCAGTGGAGTGAGCGGACCGTTCAAGGTTAAAGCACCACTAAAATCAAATTGATACAAAGGTTCTTGTTCGATTGATAATCCTGCTAAAGACACTTGGAAATTATTTAAAACTGGAGTAATATTTGTCGTCTGAGGAATGTTGAGAGGCTGCAGCCAGCGACTCACTGGTTTATCCGTTTCTTGATTAATTTCTGCGGTGCGAGGAAGAAAAACTTTACCCCTAGAAAGACGCACATTCCCCCCGATAATTGGTTGCTGAATTGTTCCCGTTACCATGGCATTCCCAGCAATTAATCCCCGATAAAGACCATTAATTGCTATATCTCCCTCTTGAATATTAACTGTTAAGGGATTAGGATTATTTTTGATGGCTTGAAAGAAAGGTAAAACTCCCACCACAGAAATTTGTCTGTCAGCGATCGAGCCTTGTAATTCCTCTACTGTTAAGCTTTCAGGGGTTAAACCAATGCGGCCATTTACGGTTAAAATCTCTGGAAAAGCAACACTGCGGATAGCGGCATTATTGAGAGTAACTATACCATTTGCTTCTAAATCTTTGATTTTTAAACCCTCTTTTATATCTAATCTTCCCGTCGCTGAAAGAACTACCTCTCCCTCACCGTTAACCCATTCGATGGCGTTTTGACTGATAGCTTCAATTAATTTGATTGCATCGGTTCCCAATTTTGCTTGGATTTTTAATTGATCATTACCCGGTAAGGGAGGATAGGGAATGCTGGCATAGATTTGGATTGATTCGGAGGAGGTTGTCCGCAAATCAAAACGATACTGACTATAGGTAAATAAACCAATTATATCCTGATTAATATTTTGGGCATTAATTGCACCGTCAATAAAGGCAAAATTACCGTGAATACGAGGATTTAATAAGGTTCCTGCAATTTGTCCTTGAGTTTTTAGACTACCGGATACATCCAAGGGAAACTGCACAAAATTTCTCAAGAGATCCAGAGAAAGATTTTCCACGGCAAAAGTTCCCTCTACTTTGTTTAGGGAAAAATCACCCGCTAAAAATACGGAAGAATCTCGTGACTTTAATCTAATCGGTTCTATCCTGAGCAACTGACGATTTAAGTTAAGATTAATTGTTACTTCATCAATCGGAATTAATTGGGTATCGGTGGTGACAATTCCGAGAGGGTTAACAATATTTACCGTCGGTCTTTGGGGTCGCCATTCCCATCTATTGCCCTGAAATTGTACGCTAAGATCGGGATTTTTTAAAGTCCCAGTTAAGGCTATATTTGCTTGATAACGGCCGCGAAAATCTAGTTCAGAAGGTATCCCGACTACCCCTCTTTCCCCTGCTAATTGCTGGATTATTTCTTCAATTTTTGCCCGCAAATTTACCTGTTGTGCTAGGGAAGCTTCGGAGTCACCTACTCCTAGGGGACTAAGTTGAATAGCCTGGTTACTCTCGGAGGAGAAAAGGTTGATTAAACTGGTTAAATCATAGATACTAGCAACTGATAATAAATCTTGAATATAACCTTGATCTACCCTGAGTTTAGCTTCTATTGCTTGGGTTTGCCAATTAAATAAACCTTGCAGATTATATTGACTTGCACCCGCTTGTAAACTACCTTCTTGCAGTTGAACTATGGAATCCCGATAAACCAAATTTGCCGTTAATTTTTCCCCAATTAAGTTACCTAAACTAGGTCGGTTAATCTCTAGTTGTCCCTGTCCCTGTAAGTTAAATAAATTGATGTCTAGATTAGCATTCACTTGTCCAGCAATAATCCCCGGAACATTGTAGGCTGCCGTAGGAGATATTTTCAGGATTTCTAGGGGAAAATCGGCAATCTGAACATTTAAATTTTCGCCGCTTCGTTTAGCTGTTGCTAAAAAAGGAGTTTTATTTCCAAAAGCTTGGCGAATATTTATCCCTAAGGGAAGATAGGGCAGCAGACAATTATTTTGTTGACAAGGATCGAAAGTTAGGTCAATAATGTCCTGATTTCCTCGCAGATTTAAACTAATATTTTGACCGATTCCTGCTTGCATACTTCCTTTTAAGATAGGTTCAAAGGGTCGATCATTAATGCTAAAATTCGCTAAATTTATATCTCCTTTGATTTGTATATTTCCCACTTTTTGCCAAGCAGTTAAGAGATTTTTTCCCGTGATTTGTCCTTGAAATTCTCCGCTCCCTGTCAGTGTCGATTCTCTGGGTTTCAAACGAGGATCGATCGGTAAAAGCGATATAATCTGAGTTAAGGGTACAGTAGCAAGGTCGGTTGCTGCCCGTAGATTTAAGTTAACCTCAGCGATATCGGGTTGACTGATAAGATTAGCCAAAAGAATATTTCCTCGCACATCAAAGCTATTTTCTCCCCACTGTGCCGAAAGATTATTAACCTGAATCGGTGTTACTCCCTGCCAAATTTCTTGAATGTTTCCCGCTAAATTGGCACTAAAATCTAATTTTGGAATCGAGATTGATTTTATTGCTGGTAATTGTCTTAGTACGGCAGCGGGATCGAGATTAGCAGCAATAATATCACTTTGCCAGAAATTATTATTCAGTTGTGCCTTAGCTTTAATTTCTCCTTTGGCTACATTAATACGAGAGTTAAAAACTGCTTTGATACTGCTTAAGTTGAGTCGTTTTTCTTGCAGGGAGTCGAAAATAGTTTGGGCATTTCCTGCTGCTTGAAAACTGGTTTGGGAAATATGCAACGGTATGGGAAGATTAGTCTGAAAATTCTCTAAGCTACTGAGAATATTAAAAATACCGTTGTTTAACTGAATATCAGTATTAATCGGATTATTATCCACTAACAACCGAGTATTTACCCTAGCATTGACGGTGGACAAATTAGGGATTTTTCCCGCTAACAATTCCTTGATTGCACTGGTGAAATTGACTTGGGTTTTCCCTAGACTAACAGGAATATTTATATTGGGTAAAAACGGATTTAAGTTAATGCCAGATGTATTAACTATACCGCTTAAAATACCTTGTTCCAGTTGAGCGGTAGTTTTTAGGGATCGATTATTAACAAATAACTGTATATCTCCCTCTCCGCGCCAAGTTTTTAAATCCGTTAAAGTACCGCTAATCAGAGAATTTATCCTGCCAGCAAAGCTGATTTTTGCCCTGCCTAAACTGACGGGAACTGTTAAATTTTCCACTAGAGGATTAAGACTAATCCCACTGGTATTAACTGTTCCTGTCAGGAAACCTTGATTCAGTTTGGCTGTGGCAATTAAAGGATTATTATCTACTAATAACTGCATATTACCTTGACCTTGCCAACTGCTGAAAATATTATTTTTATTATTTAGTAATTCTCCTAAATAACCTTGTAAATTAATTTGCGATCGCAGTAATTTAACCTGGGTTGGTAAGTTAGGCAATAGGGAATTAATCGGCAATCCCGCTAAGAAAGCGTTAGCCTGAAGATTTCCTTGCAATACTTGACTATTGACTGAAATTGTGCCTTGTTTACCGCTAATTCTTAAGTTAGCAACTCCGTTTAAAGTATTAATATTAAGTTGGTCAATTTTGCCACTAACTTGAATATTAGCTGTCTCTAAATTTAAGGGTTCTAAGGTTTCTAGGTAGGGGCAAATGCTATCTAAATATTGACAAACAAGAGGCACAAAAGGAGTCAATAAAAAGTTATTACCCGTGATTTTTCCCTGGACTAATTTGCTAGTAAAATCACCATTACCATTAACCTGTAGTTTGCCGCCATTTGTTTTAATGACCGTATCGGTTAAATTTATTTTGTTGCCCCCTAAAAATACTTTACCCTCCCCGGCAACATTGATTAATCCTGACTGATTAACCCTGGGTATTTGCCAATTAATTAATAATTGTGGCAGTCCTAAACTACCCCTAGCTTTAATATTAGCTTGCAGATCGTTTATATTAATTTTAGCGGGAATTGTTGCCAGTTGAGATAAAATTTTTCTCGTGGGAAAATTGGCTTGTAAATTCAAATCAATCGGCATTTTTGTCCCGTCAAGAGGTTGATTTTTTTGCAGGGATTGCAGAATATTTAACTGCAATTTTCCTTCTCCTTTAATTTCTCCACCTGCGACGGGTTTAATTTGAATTTTATCTAAATTAAGACGATTGAGATTTGTTTGAAAATTACTGGTTATTGATTGAATAGGAATTTGCTCAAAAATAATCGGTTTGCTGTTGCTAACAGTTCCTTTAATTAGAGGTTGATCTAGTTTTCCCGTCACTTGAAAAGTAGAGCGTGCTTCTCCCCGTAAATCTAGAGGTGATTGCAGATAAATAATTCTTAAAAGTTGTTGTAAATCCACCGATTCTAGAGCGACATTGAGATGATAACCAGTTTGCCAATTTACTTCTCCTCTCACCTCAGTTTTAATCTTGCCAATACTTGCGTTCGCCTGTTCAACTAATACTTTATCTCCCTGTAAATTTAACTTAGTTGTTAGCTTAATTGGATAGGGGAAAGGGTGGAATTTTCCCGCTACTTCCGTCACCTGAAAATTGCCATTACCTTGACTTTGATTTAGCTTTGCCCAACTGGGAATATTGAGAGCAATATTAGCATTTACTTGTCCTTGATTTAATTGAAAATTGCGATTAGGAATTAAAGTTAATAGTTCACTTAAGTTTAAACGGTCGATCTGAAGATTAGTTAGGCTTTCACCCGTTTTTAACGCCGTTTCTCCTTGAATTTTTACTTGACTTTTGAGGATTTCTGCGCTAAAATCGTAGGTGAGAGGCTGCCTTTGATTATCAATAAATCTTCCTTGACCATCAGCCTTAATTTCTATCGGTTTTTTCAGGGCATAGGGTTGGATATTAATAGCTGCCTTCTCCACCTGAAAACCCAGATTTAACCTAATGGGTGCCTCCCGATCAAAGTTACTAGCTATTTTTTCTAAATTATCGAGCCATTGACCATTTTTATCCTGATCGAGATAAATACTGGGATTAATTAACTTGACATCAACCGGCAGCGGCAGACCTAAAAGTAAGGGCAGTGGATTTAATCCCAATTCGATCGCATCAATAGATAAACTATCAGCAGAATTGGCCGTAGCTGGAATTTCCGATTTACCGATACGAATGCGATTAAAATAAAAGCCCTCTATCTTACCTACCCTGACAGGTCTGTGCAGCATTTCACTGAAGATATTGTCTAAAATTGGGGTTAGACGTTCATAAACTAAATAACGAGTCGTAAAATAGCCAAGGGAGGTAATTCCTAGGAGAGTAATTCCCCCGACAATTAAAGTAGAAGGCCGGCGGACAAATCGACCGATACTCAGAAAAAGATTAGGACGAGGAGAAGGATCGCCAGGGGAGTTACTCATAATTGTTTACCTCACACACACCAAAGAAAGGGCAATGGCTCACCAGAGCTAATGAACTATGATAATTCACCGCAGCACTGATAGCCCTCAATCGATTAATTGCCATTTTTTAGGCAATTATTGGGCTTAAATCCTGTGAGGAAGTCAAGGGCTGCGGCCAATTAAAAGCCTCTCTCCCTATCTTAGCCTAAGACTCGAATGGCTGGCTAAAATTTTCAACAATTCGCCAAAATCTCCCCAGTTTCAACAGCTAACCGAATTAATATTGATCAACCCACCAGTTCCATCAGAATATTGCCAGGATAAATAGGTTCGGAAATTGAAGATTGAGAGAAAACTTGTGCGGACAGACAACAATCCGGCGCAGTCTGGAACAACGACCGGAAGCATTCAGTCATAGAATATTGGGATTAGCACGTCTAT
Organism: Microcystis sp. LE18-22.4A; assembly: GCF_027531105.1. NCBI lineage: Bacteria > Bacillati > Cyanobacteriota > Cyanophyceae > Chroococcales > Microcystaceae > Microcystis > Microcystis sp. LE18-22.4A. The sequence goes on along the minus strand of NZ_JAPZRB010000333.1, from coordinate 2,909 downwards.
TTTTACTGCAAAAATCGTCTTATAGATTAAAGATTATGAAAGCCAGATTATCGATCGCCCTAACCGCCCTAATGACCTTGGGCATAACTGCCACACCAGCGGCCAACTTTGACGAACAGGACATCGAGCAGACCCAGGTAGTAGCGATCGCTCGTCCCTACGGAGGTAATAAATTTGACCTGCTAGTCTTGGAACAAATCCAGGGAAAACAGAAGTGTTGGAGCGAAAGCGGCTCAAATCCCGTCATGATCGACCCTCTACTCCTCAACTTTGACTTTACCGGCATTTGTCGCCGCGCCACCGATAGTAATGGTTATTCTATCCGTCTGGATGGCCGGGATTTTGGGCTAGATTACATCCTGCGTATTGTGGAACGCAATGGCGAATTATACTTAGTGGGAACTCCCCGGGATGCCCGCAGACCGGAATTAGTGGTGGGAAGAACCCGAGGAATGCAAACGGGATTTATGAAAATTATCCTCGAACCGGGTTGGAGATTTAGCCGTCGTACTTTCCAAGGCAAAAGTTTAGGCCACTTCTACTTTAGCGGCAAAGAAGCGGAAGTTCTCGCAGCCACCGGCAGACCTCCCCTCAGCGAAACCACTCCTCCCCCCATTTCTGGGTCTAGTTTTCAGGATATTAGCGGCGATATCTATAAAACTGAGATTGAAAAAGCGATCGCGCTTGGGGTAGTGGCCGGTTTTAAAGAAGATAACACCTTCCGCCCCGAAAATCCCGTCACCAGGGAACAATTCGTCTCGATGATTATTGAAGGGATGGGAACTGTCACCAAAATTAACCTAGAAGAGATTCCCCCCGGCAGCGGCAGTTTTAACGACGTAGAAGCGACGCGCTGGAGTGCCAAAAAAATCCAATGGGCCCGGGCCAATGGTATTGTTGCCGGCAAAGCTAACGGCGAATTCCGTCCCACCGACCCCATCACCCGGGCCGAATTGATGGCGATTCTCAAACAGGCCGCCACCTACCTGAAAACTCAGCAAAAACAAGCCCCCGATTTAGCCCAAACTAAAACCCCCGTCAATTTTTCCGATACTTCCGGTCATTGGGCTGCCAGTTTAATTACCCAGATGTCAGGATTTTGCGGTGTGGCCTCTCCCTTGAACGAACGGGGTAGTTCTTTTGTACCAAATGATCCCGCCCGTCGTAACTACGCAGCAGCCGCCATCGTCCGTACCCTCGATTGTGTTAAAACCGCCAAAAAATAACGGCCTCTCCTCCATCAGGGTTTGCGGCAAAAAGTTTTTCCTAGGGGTAGGATGTGGGGTGTGGGGTTTTATCCATTTTTAGGAAGTCAATTACCTAATTTTCAGGGAAAAATTCCCCCCATTTTCCCCCCGCTCACTCCCAGGCCCAGCACTGTTTGATCTCAAAAAGGCCTAAAGATATTATCCAATTACCGATGACTGATGACTGATTACTGATCACTGATTACTGATTACTGATTACTGATGACTGATTGTGGTTGTTAATTTTTACCTTAAATGTCGGTTTGAAGGAACCCTCGGTTTCACTGACGAGATGAAAAACCGACCAGCATAAAACAGCGAAGCACAGCTAATATTCAGGGGAGTCTTGATTCTCGACATATTTCTTAAGTTGGTCTATTGTGACACCGCCACAACTAGCCACAAAATATGCCCCTGTCCACAAAATTCTCTTATTGGGACTTAGGCGTTTTCGGTCAGCAAAAAAGGCTCAAACCATTACGGGACAAAGGGTTAACCTCGATTTATTATTTTCCTTGATATATCTGGGTTTCAGCGATTTTGGGCTTCTCGAAGTAAATCCCAAGCGGGGATTGGAGTTGAGGCTTTTATCGATTTGTTTTTTGTCTAAGTCCCATTATCTTGACCATATATCTCTTTCAAGTGGTCTGAAAAGTTATCCCACATCAGCTGGCAAGAAGTTGATTTTAAGTTAGCGATTAGACTACTTAACAGTTTATGAGGGGGGTAAGTTAAAAGAATGTGAACATGGTCTGATTCTCCGTTAATCTCTATTACCTTCGCCTCCCATTTCTCAGCTATGTTTTGAAAAACTATTCTCAAAAACTCTAGATGCTCCTTCTCAAAAACCTTTCTACGATAATTAGTTTTCTCTTGACACTTTTTACAATGGATTACTATACTCATAATATAACACATTGAGAGGTCGAATCGATGCGAGTCATAGAGTTTAATTTAAAAGTCAATCCTTCCCAAAAGATAGCCATTCAAGAGGCTATCAGGGTGGGACAGTTTATTCGGAACAAATGTCTAAGATTTTGGATGGACTCTACCAAAGAAGATCAGGTTAACTATGGTACTTTGTGTAGGCTAACTACCGAATTATCTAATAGTCCTGAATTTCCTTTTGTCGGTAAACTCAACTCTATGGCTCCTCAAGCAAGTGCCGAAAGAGCTTGGTTTTCTATATCCCGTTTCTACGACAATTGTCAAAGGGGTTTGGCAAAAAAAGGCTATCCCAAATTCAAAAAGTTTTCAAGGTCTGTCGAGTACAAAACTTCTGGTTGGCAACTAACAGAAGACAAAAAGTTTATCCACATCACGGATAAAACAGGGATAGGAAAATTAAAGTTAATCGGCACTTTTAACCGTGAGATTCTCGATAAATCTACTATCAAAAGAGTCAGGCTTATTAAACGAGCCTATGGCTTTTATTGTCAATTTGTCTTAGACATTGAGAGAGTAGAAACCTTTGACTCTACAGGAAAAGAAGTAGGGATTGATTTAGGTTTCAACCATTTCTTAACCGACTCTAATGGGGATAAAATTGATAACCCACGGTTTCTTCGTAAGTCGGAAAAAAGACTAAAAAAGGCTCAACGTAAACTCTCAAAGAAGAAAAAGGGAAGCCAAAAAAGATTAAAACAGAAATCTAAAGTAGCT
>NZ_JAPZRB010000523.1:0-1532 GCF_027531105.1 Microcystis sp. LE18-22.4A | reverse complement strand
CAAGTTGCTGCTAGTCACAGCCGACTGACCGAAATTGAAGGCGTAGCTGTAGTTGCGCACCGTGCCCAGTGGATCCTGGACCAGCGCTTGCCCTTCTGCGGGGTAACTCACCCTGAAGCGACTGATTGCACTGGCAAGTTCCGTACTTACTGCACGCCCCTTATCGTCATAGGCAAACGTACCCCAACGCATGCCATTCTCATCCACGATGCCAGTTAATGCATGGGGATAGGTCGCGCTTTCGTAGAGAAACTGACGCTGATTACCGTCCGGATATACAACAGAAGACAAGCGCCCGCTTTCATCATATTAATAACCGATGGTGCGACCATCTGAAGTGGTAACTGCGACAAGCTTATCCCCCACACTACCGCCATACTTAAAAACCAAAGATCGCCCAAAACCATTCACCACCAATGCAAGGCGCCCTGCCGAGTCATAACCATACTCATTTCTCCATCCATTTATATCATTTTTAGCCAGCAAAAAACCAGCTTTAGAAAATCTCCATGTACTCCCGTCTTCTTCCTTTTTTAAAACCCAGCCATCCAACTCGGCGGCCAAAACATCACCCCCATTCACCGCCCGCCAAGTATTCAACCCCGTATTTTTCTCGAAGATCATCCAAGAACCATCTCCAAATGTGATCGTCACACTTATGGGCGATTCAATAGGATAAACGGACAACCGCACGCGGTGGTTATGATCCCAAATAAGTCCCATATTTTCTGCACCACGGGTTTTATCTCCAGCCCAAGTGCTTCGATAGGTTCGCACCAGATTGATATCGTTTGCGCCTATCCCCAAGACATCCACTTCAGAGCGAAGTTTTTCACGCGTAGTCAGAACGATGGGCTGCCCCACCGACAGGCCATTTTCTGCAGAACACATTTGAGGCCTCACAGGGCGACAGATACCTGCGACTGCATCTTCCTGAAAACCAATATTGCACTCACATCCAGAGCCGACCAAATTACTGTTATCTGGGCACTGAGCAGAAAATCGGCTAGACATTACTGCTGAATAAAATGACTCTCCAGACCAAGGATTCACACTGCTATAAAGACACTCACCGACGTACATTCCATTCCAAGGGCCCGAATTTTGCGGCCCATAGTAAATATAATTTAAAAGACCAGGATGGTAAGGTTCATTTAGTGCGATATGTTTTTTCTGCGCATCACGGCAAGCATCATCTCTGCTTGAGAACCACTGATTCAGGTGCCAATGGTCGTTGACAACTTGAAACTCCTTTGCATTTGGCAATATCGCTTGCGCCGACCATCCCCAAAGCAGCAGTAGAAAAAAGCCAAGAAAGCCAAAATACTTCTTCATCTCAGATTAACTCTACTTAAAAAATCAAACTAATTTCACCAGCAAAAGCAGTCAATTAAGGAAATCCTGCAAAACCTCGCGATCAGCCTGATAGACGCAGCTAGGTCATGGCATCCTCATTGCCATGAAGCAAAGCAGCCTTGATCTGAACCTGAGCACCAAGAAGACGCGCAAGCAAGAACTGCTGGCCCATATGG
>NZ_JAPZRB010000623.1:0-18822 GCF_027531105.1 Microcystis sp. LE18-22.4A | reverse complement strand
ATAATACTAGACCAAACCAAAAGAAGTCAAGCGGTATCCTTAACAAGGGAACAGTCAAACTAGGAGCCGTGTGAGGCGAAAGTCTCACGCACGGTTCTGAATGGGAGGGGAGGTCGGTGACGACCTTCTCGACCCCTAATGAAAGCGATCGAAATTAGAATGACGACCGAAATTGAAAAAGAACTAGAAACCAGCGAAGCTGTCTTGGAAAAACGGCGAAATTTTGCCATTATCTCCCACCCTGACGCAGGAAAGACCACCCTGACCGAAAAACTGTTACTATACGGGGGTGCAATCCATCAAGCGGGTGCAGTCAAAGCAAGACGCGACCAACGCAAAGCCACCTCCGACTGGATGGAAATGGAAAAACAACGGGGAATTTCGATTACTTCCACGGTTTTACAGTTCGATTATCGTGATTTTCAGATTAATCTCCTCGATACTCCCGGCCACCAAGATTTTAGCGAAGATACCTATCGTACCCTAGCCGCTGCCGATAATGCGGTGATGTTAATCGACGCGGCCAAAGGTTTGGAACCGCAAACGAGAAAACTCTTTGAAGTGTGCAAACTGCGTCAGTTGCCTATCTTTACCTTTGTTAACAAAATGGATCGCCCCGGCCGCGAACCTCTGGATTTATTGGACGAAATCGAGCGAGAATTAGGATTACAGACCTATCCCGTCAATTGGCCGATCGGAATTGGCGATCGCTTTCGGGGAGTTTTTGATCGGGCCACCCGAACTATACACCTGTTTGAACGTCGCTCCCACGGCTCTCAGGAGGCGCAGGAAACCGTGATCGAGCTTGGCGACCCCAAAATTGAGGATTATCTCGAAAAAGACCTGTATTACCAGTTAAAAGAGGATATAGAACTGCTCTCGGAATTGGGTGCAGAATTGGATTTGCCAGCAGTCCACGCAGGAGAAATGACCCCGATCTTTTTTGGTAGCGCCATGACCAATTTTGGGGTGAAATTATTCCTAGAATCCTTCCTCGACTATGGATTACCACCCAGAGGACGCAATTCCTCCCTCGGTGTCCTTGATCCCACCTATCCCGATTTCACCGGTTTTGTCTTCAAACTGCAAGCAAACATGGATCCCAAACATCGCGACCGGGTGGCCTTTGTGCGGGTATGTACGGGGAAATTCGAGAAGGATATGGTAGTAAACCACGCTAGAACCGGTAAAACTATCCGTTTATCCCGTCCTCAGAAACTTTTTGCCCAAGATCGGGCAGTTATTGAAGAAGCTTATCCCGGAGATGTGATCGGATTGAATAACCCCGGGGTCTTTGCGATCGGTGATACCATTTATATGGGTAAAAAGCTCGAATACGAAGGTATTCCCTGTTTTTCTCCGGAATTATTCGCCTATCTCAGAAATCCTAACCCTTCCAAGTTCAAACAGTTTCAAAAAGGAGTCTCGGAATTACAGGAAGAAGGGGCCGTACAGATATTATCCTCGATCGATGAATTTAAACGCGACCCAATTTTAGCCGCCGTCGGTCAATTACAGTTTGAAGTGGTGCAATTCCGTCTTTTAAGCGAGTACGGAGTCGAAACTACCCTCGAACCCCTAGCCTATAGTTTAGCCCGTTGGGTCGCCGGGGGTTGGGCCGCTTTAGAAAAAGCAGGTAAACTCTTTAATACTTTAACCGTCAAAGATTATTGGGGTCGTCCCGTCTTATTATTCAAAAATGAGTGGAATTTACAGCAAGTCAAAGAAGATCATCCCTCTTTGCAATTAAACTCGATCGCACCAGTAGGATCGGGAGTACAACCCCAATCCTAACCCTTAATCCCCCAAGACAATTGCCGAACTGGTCAGGACAAGATGGCGACCCCCCAGACAACTAGACTAAAGTAGAAGTGGTCAGAAAGTCTCGATCTTTCCTAACACTCGGATGTCTCAAAGCACTATCGTTGACGAGTCCCTCACCATTAGAAAAAGTCCTGCTGTCAATTCCCGAATTAATCCCTGTTTAATTCGCTTTTGTTATTTTCTGGGAAATTATCTGGTTTTACCGGCTTTTTTCGGCAAAATAACGGTGACAGGCCAAGAAAATATTCCCCTAACGGGGGGGGTCATCCTTGCACCTACCCATCGGTCCCGTTGGGATGCGCTGATTTTACCCTACGCGGTGGGACGCTTAGTTAGTAGACGCGATTTGCGCTTTATGGTTTCCGCTAACGAGATGAAAGGGGTGCAAGGTTGGTTTATCCGACGTTTGGGGGGTTTTCCCGTCAACACCGATCACCCCGGTATGGGTAGTCTGGTCCATAGCGTCGAACTTTTGGCCGCGGGGGAAATGGTGGCGATTTTTCCGGAAGGGGGTATCTGTCGCGATCGAGTGGTTCATCCTCTTAAACCGGGGGTAGCGCGGATCGCGTTGGAAGTTAAGACCATGAAACCCGATGCAGATATCAAGATTTTGCCGGTAAGCATTAGTTATAATCAGCCTTACCCCGGATGGGGAAGCGAAGCGACAGTAAACATCGGTCAAGGGATTAATGTGCTTGATTATCAACAAAATTCGCTAAAACGGGAAACTGTCCGCTTAACCAAAACCTTGAGCGATCGCTTAAAACTTCTCCACGAGGATCAATCCCCTTAATCAGCTGTTGATACTAAATCCTGTTCAAAAAGTATAGGATAGTGGGGGGGTCACTGCGTGCGCGTTGCGGGGGGAAATGGGGTGATAGGGAAGTGGGGTGTGGGGAGAAACAATTCATAACTTGAGAGTTAATCACACTATTAAAAACGGATTTGGTATGACTATCTACCCCATGAGTGGGATTTCGGGGACGGATTAAAATGATTGTTTTAACTATTTTTAAGTAAAAAAGTAGCTTTTCTAGTTTAAATAAATAATATCTTGGTGTTTGCTGCTTCTGGCTCCTGAATACTGCCTCGGAAACCCATCAGATCAGGGAAGATGTCCGATTACAGCAGAGGGTCTAATGATAGAATGGGCATCAGCGAAAGTAGTTTGTGAGTGAAGTGATCCGATGCAGTTCCAAATCCAGCCAGACAGTGAAATACCCGCCTCTAAGCAATTATTTGACCAAATTCGCTTCGCTATCGCCTCTCGTCAGTATCCCCCGGGACATCGTTTACCTAGTACCCGTCAACTAGCTATGATCACGGGATTACACCGTAATACGATCAGTAAAATTTATCAGCAACTGGAAGACGATGGGTTAGTAGAATCCATAGCAGGTTCGGGGATTTATGTCAAGGCTCGCGGGCATGAAAACGATAATTTATTGGGTTCACCCCTATTGGAACAAAATCCAGAAATAGGCCGACTAATTCGCCAGAGTTTGGCTGGTTTTCTCGCTCAAGGTTTAACTTTAGAGCAAATTCGCGAGTTATTACTGGCGGAAATCGATTGGCGATCGCAGTGTCGTTCTCAAGTTCTTGTCACCATTCCCCGTCACGATTTGGGTGCAGGAAAACTAATGTTGAGAGAATTAGAGCAATCCCTCAAAATTCCCGTCCAATTAGTGGCAATGGAGGATTTAGCCCAAGTTTTAGCCAATACTAAATCTGCCACTGTTGTCACCAGTCGCTATTTTATCAGTGTGGCGGAGGAAATTGCCGCTCCTTTTCACCTACGAGTCATTCCCATCGATATCTACGATTACAGCAAGGAATTGGCATTAATCAAAAAATTACCCACCGATAGCCGTTTGGGGATTGTCAGTATTAGCACCGGTATTATTAAGGTGGCCGAAATTTTAATTCATAGTTTACGGGGCGATGATTTATTAGTTATGTCTGCCCAAATTCATGAAACGGATAAGTTAAAAGTTTTAGCCCGAACTTCCCAGACAATTATCAGTGATCAAGCGAGTTATACTTTAATTAAAAATCTGATTAATGAAGTGCGATCGGATTTAATTCGTCTGCCAGAAATTATCTGTAGTGATAATTATATTGGGGATAAATCAATTCAATTGCTAAGACGAGAATTAGGATTAGGTGGTTAGATGATAAGCTAGGACACATTTTAACCGCTAAATCTCCCCCTTGCAAGAGTGCCTTATCTCAACAAGCAATTTAAATGCGCGGGCAGCTTAACTTTAAAATTTATTTTAGTCTATGGTTACTATTGACAATAACTTAGAGCAAATCGAGAATAAAAGCGAAAAAAACTTTTAAGAAGTATTATTTTTTTAGTACAATGGCGGAAGAATAGGGATAAGCTCAATTTTTCACTCTCGAACGAGGCTAAATGAAAAGTGCTGACTGTTTAACGGTATCCCCCGGGGAACCGCTTACCGATTGGCAAAAACTCGGATTAGATTTGGTGGCTCGTTGGCAGGGACGAGATGTTATCCTAGCGATCGATCTTACCGGCAGTGTTAACTTTAATGATGAAGGACGCACGCGCCTCGGTCAAATTATTCGCGATAGTTTAAAAAATAACGATTCCGTTTATTTAGTCCCCTTTGCTGATAATGTTCAACCGATTACAGAACCGATTTTAATTCGCGGAAGGGAAGATATAGACGCGGTTTTAAAGTCAATTCCTTGGCAATCTAGCCAAAGTGCTAAAAATACCGATATTCAGCGCGCAGAATGGCACGTTTATCCCCGACTGGCACGCTTAAATCAGTGTCGTTTAACTGCCAATCAAGCTATCAAACCCCAGTCGGTAGTTTGGATTACCGATGCACCCCTTTCTACTGCCGAGGGGATTACTTCACAACAGTGGATAGAAACCCCAAAAAATAGCCCTTTTCGTCTTGCTAATTCTCCCGAAAGTTTGGAAAGACAAAACTGGCTTAATTCCCTACCAATTAATCTAAGAACTCAAGAAATTACTGCCACTAACGGCAATAAATATAAACTATCAGTTGTCGATATTGCTCCCACAGCACAAGAGTTTTGCACTCCCGCACCGGGAGGACAAGAAACCTGTTTGATTAATCCTTATCTCTTGAGTCAGTTATGGTTGCCAGCATTGGTAATTACATTAATGGGAATTGGGGGAATAGTAGCGAGTATTTTGGGAATTCGTCACTGGTTGCGGTTAAATACTGCTTGGACTATTAAAGTCTCATCTAATGATGATGACAATGAAACCCAAAAATATATTTTAAAAACATCCGAAAGAATTAACATCGGTGGTGATGAATATCATAAGAATACCATTCCTTGTCATGGGGAAGAAATTCGCTGCTATTTAGAAAGACGCGGCAATCAGTTATATCTGAAACCCACTAAACAAGCAGAGATTTTTTATCGAGGTAATCAACTAACTCAGGAGGTGAAGATAGATAAAAATTACCTGACTTTAACCTATCACCATAACCATCAAGATTTCGACCTACAAATTCAGATTAGCAAAAAATAACTCAGGAGATTTAAACCATGGCTAACACCAGTCAAACCCGCGCTATCAAACGGACAATTATCATCGGATTAGGTGGTACTGGTCGAGATGTGTTAATGAGAATTCGTCGCTTTATTATTGATAAGTATGGGAAGTTATCTAACCTACCCGTTGTCAGTTTTGTTCATATTGACACAGACAAAAACGCTTTCAATGGTTCGGGTTTACCCACAGGAAATAGCTATCACGGAGAAGAAATTCTTTTATCAGCTGCTGAAAGAGTATTCATTAATATGAATGCTCAGGATGTTAACAATCTCACCTATGAACTTGAACACCAAACCCTTTTTGAAAGTCCCTTTTCCCATATTGAAAGCTGGTTAGACCCAAGACTAAAAAAACAAATAACTGCCATTGAAAATGGTGCGGGAGGTATTCGTCCCGTCGGTCGTTTAGCTTTCTTCCATAACTATCAAAAAATTCAAGAGGCAATTGAAGCAGCGGAAAGACGAACTTCTGGTCATGAACCCTTTATGTTTAGCGGTAAAGTTAACGGTCAAAGTTTTAATGTCCAAGAGGGTTTAAATGTCTTTGTTGTCGGTTCTTTGTGTGGGGGAACTGGTAGCGGCATTTTCCTCGATGTGGCCTACACTTTGCGTCATATTTTACAACAAACCGCCGAATATACATCCTTTGGTTATTTGGTAATTAGTCCTAAACTTTATGGTGATGGCGCAATTATGAGAGCTAATACCTATGCAGCTTTGAAAGAGTTAGACCATTATACCAATGAAAGTAATTCCTTTCAAGTCTGTTATGATAAACAAAATTTCGTCAACATCGATGAAAAACGTTCTCCTTTTGATTTTGCCTACTTAGTTTCTAATCGCACTGCGGGAGATTACCGGATTAATAATAAAGGTAAATTATGTAATGTCATTGCTTACAAAATTTTCTTGGATTTTGCCGATGAGTTATCTCCTCACATCAAAAGCAATCGGGATAACTATAAAGACCCGATGATTCGTAAAGATAATCATCCTTTTCAGATGTGTCAAGGTTATATGTCCTTTGGACTAGCGAGGATTTATTTTACTCGCGACCGAATTGTGCAGATTGGTCTCAATCGTTTTACGCTCAAATTAATTAAATTTTGGTTAGAGGGATATGGTCAAAGTCCCAGTGGACAAGAGTTATTAAGTAAGTTCCTAGCTAATTGGAGTACCCAAAGTAATAAGGATTATTTTACTGCCAGATTGGAAGAAGCAACCCTAGAGAATAATAAAACTTTTTCTAAGACTTTAACCTCTTGGAAAAATTCCCTAGAGGAAGAAATATCCAATAGTCAAGATTTGGAGAATTTACCCCAAACCGTCAAGCAATCCCTAGAAAAAGAGTTTCGCAAAGTACAAGGGGGAGAAACAGATAGCAGTCGCGGAATCTGGTTAACTCTGACCCAACAAACTCAACCCAAGTTAATTGAAAAATTTAAGTCAGATATTGACCAATTTTTGGAGATTCTTCTTAATCCTGATAGCTTAGAATTTTCTTTGGAAAATAGCCTATCTTTTTTGGTCGCTTTACAAGTACAGATTAATACCTACAAGGGGAATCTAGAGGAATTATCTCAGGATAATAAAGGGTTTCATTCCTCGGAAAAAATTGATAACATTTGGCGAAATCTCAAACAAACTCTCGAAGATATAAACGGGAAAAAGTCTGTCTTCAAGATGTTCAATAAAAATGCCAATAGTGAGAGAATCAAGTCCGAGTTAAGAGACTACGTTCAAAGCGGACAAAAATTAATTCAGCATAACTTTAATTTCAGCATCAATCGCGAATCTAGAAAGATTGTTGAAGCGATTCTCAAGCATATTTCCAGTCGAATGCTGCAGATACAACAACTGAAAGAATCCCTATATCAGCTAATCGCAGAATACGATAAATACGAACAGGAGTTAATGCAGTTAAATCTCGACGAGATGACTGGGGAAGGTATTTTCCCAGAGGAGAATATTGATAACTGTATCCCTGACAGTAACTCCCGAACTCAATACATTTCCGTTAGCCAAAAAGTCACCAATAATTTAGGCTATAATGCTTCCCTATTCAGTTTATTTAGCCAATCTTTTGTTATTGACAATGAAACTCTCAAAGAGACTCTAACAGCAACAATAGAGAAACAGTTTCAATCAGTAAGCACTAATAAAATTGATGCAGTAATTAAGCGATTTATGGGTCAATATAGACCACATGATTTTCCTGAACGCTTGGCGCAAATTCTGCGAGAAGCTGATTTAATGTTACCCATAAATGTTAATGATGCTTACTATCGTTTGCATACAGATAAAGCATTGCTAATTGGGACTAAGGATGATAATTCACCCACCATGCAAAGATTTATGAAGACTCTTGAATCTGATTTAAATATTAATCTGGGGACTTCTTTTGAATCAATTCAAACCGACGAAGAAATCCTAATTACCTACGAGTTTGGTGGGTTTTCCCTAAGAATCATTACTGATTTATCTGGGTTACAAAAAATCTATCAAGACCAAAAGAGAATCAGCATTTTACACAATGATTACAGGATAGATTTTGCTGATATTATTCCACCACCTGCCAAATTAATTGAGGAATTAGAGTTTATTTTCTATCCCGCAATTGCTCTCGGTTTACTAGAATACGATGAGGAGGATGATACTTATCAATTAGTCATCGAAGGCGATTTATTTAACAATAAGTCCATTATTGACATTAGCGGTAATTGGCGACTTGCTTTAGAACAATTTGCTTCTCGTAAGGACATGATTAATGCTTTGCAGGTACTGCTTAATCAGGCAAAAAATGATATTTTGGCTAATCCTCCTCTATTATTTACTAACGAGGGTGATTATTTTCAGAACGTCAGCTATTTTGTCAACAATGTCAAAAATTTACCCGACCATCATCCCAATTCTCGCTACAAGAATAAGGTAGCTGGACAAGATGGAAATGCTCAACAGGAGGCAAAAGAAGGAATTATCACCCGTTTTGTTAATCAACTGAAAATGGAACTAGAAAAACGTGCTGCTGAACAGAAAAAACTAGACAAACAACAGCAAAAGCAACAAACTTTACTGGGAACAAACAATAACATTAGTCAACCCAGTTTACCCCCAGAGGTTAGCACTACTGATGAATGATAAAATTAATCAATCTTAATGATGTTTCCCCAGCTATCTGAGGAAACATTCACCCCCAACTCTCTCTATCAACCACAATTCGAGGTATCTAATAACTATCATGGCATTACTTAACCTTTTTCCCCCCTATCTGATTCTTTTAACTCTAGTCTTGGTTATTTTTCCCACCGTCTTAACTCTGGGAATCCGGATTGCTCTCTATAAACATCTCCAAGAGTCAACTGTAAAAGTCAAGCGCTTAATTCGGGGAGAAAGTCGCGGGGTTCAACCTAAAATTATCTCTAATCTAGAGAATAGATTTAAGATAGCCAGTAGTCAACTAGATGATGTTAATACCGCAGCTTTGGTAGATGGTTTATACCATGAAGAACAATTTACTTTCATGTCTAAATCTCTTAGCTGCGAGAAATGGGATTATTTTGTAAGAGTCTTACCCAATCTCCTCCTCGCTTTTGGTTTGTTGGGAACTTTCCTCGGAATTACTCTCAATCTGACGGGAATTAGCACACTTATCGATATCAATAATGTCGATGTGCAAAGTTTAGGAGAAAAGCTCAAAACTCCCCTAGAAAGTATGGGGATTGCTTTTATCACTAGCTTAATTGGTTTAGCTTGTAGTTCTTTACTGACTGTGATTAACTTAATCTTTAATACCAACCTTGCTAAAGTAAATCTAATTAGTTCCCTAGAAGACTATTTAGATAACATCTTGCAGCCGACTGTAGAAGGGAATAGTCGCTTGGATAAAGCGGTTAATCGCATGGTGGATAAACAGCAAGCATTTCTGACTAACTTTCATACTGAGGTGACGAGAGTATTAGAATCTTCTTTAGGAAAAGTTGCCAAAGAAATTGCTGATGGTAATCAGGAAACAGCTAAGTTAGTCACCCAGGTTTGTGAAAGATTAACTGAAACTGCGGGAACTTTATCTACCGGTGCGACGACTTTTCAGCGTTCAGCTTTTGAACTTAACGAGCAAGTACCAATTATCACGCAAGCAAACCGAGAGTTTACACAATCCTCTCAGGAACTAAAAAATAGTGTACTGCTTTTTAAACAAGCGTCAGAGTTAATTGAAAAAAGCAACTTCTCTGGTAATATCGAAAGGTTTACCGCTAGTTTAGCAGAAACTCAAGGGAGATTTTCTCAATCCACTGCACTACTAGAGCAGAATATCGGGGAGATTATCAGCAGTAATAAAAGAGCTAACGATTTAGCAGAACAAGTGTATTTAAATATCCAAGAATCTTCTCAAAAATTACAAAATAGTGCGCTAGGTTTTCTGGAAGCTTCCGAAAAAATCGAAAGTAGTCAATTTGCTGATAAGTTAGTGCAAGCAACCGCAGATTTAATGACTGCTCATCAACAGTTTGCCAATTCTACTACAGATTTAAACCAATCAACTCAATCTCTAGCTTCTTTAACTCAAGACTTCCAGCGTTCAATGACAACTATGGTTGAGTTAGGAATAAAAATTACTGACTTGAATCAAAAATCTGAGACAATCCTAGAACAAAATCAGCAACGCTCAGTCACCGAACAAGAAAAGTTATCTAACATCCAGGGAGAATTAGTAAAATTAATCGAAACTGTGAAAACCTATCAAGACAGCTTTAACTCCGAGTCGAAACAATTAGGAAACCAACTTATCAATCGTCTCGATGAAAGACTCTCCCAAACCTCCGATAAAATTCTCACTGCTTCCCATGGGATTGAGCGCTCTAGTAATAATCTCGATGTGACTAATGCTAACTTGTCTCGGTTAATTGATACAGTGACAGAGCAAGTTACTCAAGTCTCTGAGAAAATCCTAGAACAAAATCAGCAACGCTCAGTCACCGAACAAGAAAAGTTATCCAACATTCAAGGAGAATTAGTAAAATTAATCGAAACCGTGAAAACCTATCAAGACAGTTTTAACTCCGAGTCGAAACAATTAGGCAATCAACTTATCAATCGTCTTGAGCAAAGACTATCCCAAACCTCCGATAAAATCCTCACTGCTTCCCATGGCATTGAGCGCTCTAGTAATAATCCAGAGGTGACTAATGCTAACTTGTCTCAGTTAATTGGTACAGTGACAGAGCAACTTACTCAAGTCAAGGAAAGCTTACAGTCTGATTTAAACCTTTTAAGCAATAACTTAGGGATGGTAGTTGATGATAAATTAACTAAGAACTCAGAACAATTAAAAGCAGTTTCCCAATCTATTGAGAAAACAGCCAATCAATTTGGCAGCCTTAAATCAGATTTTTCTCAAGTAATTAACGCAGTGAACACCAACACCAGTCAATTAACTGCTAACTTAGAATCTTTGCGAGATAAGTTAGAGAAAGTTATCGCTAAGGAAAATAAATCAAATCAAAAAATGATTGAACACATCTATGGAGAAATTCACAAATGTTTAGCAGAACTGGAGAAAATTAACGATATGCGTTCTGACTTTTCTAACTTAAATAATAAGATGGAAGAACTTTCTGAATTTTCTAACTTAAAGGATAAGATAGAAAAACTTAAGGATGAGATGGAAGAACTTTTTGAGACAATCCCTAATCCTCCTCAAAAAGATGTTGAGAAGGGGATTAAGACTATATTTGATAACTTCACTAACAAATTCTAAGCAATTATGTCTAGACGTACCTACTACCGGGATGAAGATAAATCGGTGGATGTTTATCCCGCATTTACCGATTTAATGTCCAATGCTTTCATGATTCTGAGTTTATTTCTCCTCTTGGCACTTTTTCAGTCCTATAATCTCATCAGCAAACTGGAGGAAGCTAACCGAAAACTGCAAACAGCAACCCCCATAGTTATCGATGAAAAATCAGGAAAATTCAAATTTCAGTCGGGAAGTGCTGAATTAAACCCTGCTTTAAAAACCTATATTCGTCAGCGCATTATTCCCGCTATCGAAACCATTACCAAAGACAGAGAAATCGACTTTATTCAAGTAATTGGACACACCGACGGACAAGGAATACAGAAGACAAGTAATCTCGATAAAAATATCGAATCGGTTGCCAGCAGAAAACAATCTGTTAAAATGCTAGTACCCGGTTCTAACACTGATTTAGGATTAATGCGCGCTTTAGCAGTAGTGCAAGAAATCGAAAGCACAGGTAAACTCAAAAACGTCAAATTTCGAGCTTTTTCCGCAGGACAGTTATACCTCCCATCCGGTAACTTAGCTGCGGTTAATCGTGACGCAGATGCAAGCAGACGCAGAATTGAAATCCGTTTTATTCCCCCCGGTAAAAAACAATGATTTATTCTATTTCTTCCACGGAATAATTAACCGTTTCCAGGGTGACATCCTCGTATAAATCCCGAAAAGATGCCGTCAGATTAATACTCTGCAAACTAAAACTTTCTTGCTGATAGGTTTGCAGAATCCATAAACCCTGTTCACCCCGTCGAAAAGTTTCCACTCGTTGGTGTTTACTATTCACTAAGACATATTCCTCTAAACTTTCTAGAGTTTGATAATCATTAAATTTATCCCCCCTATCAAAAGCTTCTGTAGAATCGGAGAGAACTTCGATAATCAATTTAGGAAAACTTTTGTAGGTAGCAGTTTCCCTATCTCTGTCATCGCAGGTGACAAGAATATCAGGATAATAAAAGTGATTGCGTTTCTCTAATTTGACTTTCACATCGGCAAAATAAACCCGACAATTGGAACCCCGCAAATGATTACGAATGATAAAAGTGAAATTAAGTCCGATAATATTATGAGTATCCGTCGTCCCTGCCATGGCGTAAACTTGCCCATCGATATATTCATGCTTAATGGGACTTTTTTCTTCAAACTGAAGATATTCTTCTGGAGTGAGATTGTTATAGTTAGATAAAGCAATCATGGTTTTTAAGGAATTTGGGGAGTATCATTAACCGTTTCTAGGGTGACATCCTCGTATAAATCCCGAAAAGATGCCGTCAGATTAATACTCTGCAAACTAAAACTTTCTTCCTGATAGGTTTGCAGAATCCATAAACCCTGTTCACCCCGTCGAAAAGTTTCCACTCGTTGGTGTTTACTATTCACTAAGACATATTCCTCTAAACTTTCTAGAGTTTGATAATCATTAAATTTATCACCCCTGTCAAAAGCTTCTGTGGAATCGGAGAGAACTTCAATAATCAATTTAGGAAAACTTTTGTAGGTAGCGGTTTCTCTATCTCTGTCATCGCAGGTGACAATAATATCGGGATAATAAAAGTGATTGCGCTTCTCTAATCTGACTTTCACATCGGCAAAATAAACCCGACAATCGGAACCCCGCAAATGATTACGAATAATTGTGTATATATTCCCCGAAACAATATTATGAGTATCCGTCGTCCCTGCCATGGCGTAAATTTGCCCATCGATATACTCGTGTTTAATGG
This sequence comes from Microcystis sp. LE18-22.4A, assembly GCF_027531105.1. Taxonomy (NCBI): domain Bacteria; kingdom Bacillati; phylum Cyanobacteriota; class Cyanophyceae; order Chroococcales; family Microcystaceae; genus Microcystis; species Microcystis sp. LE18-22.4A. Next base: position 5,901 of record NZ_JAPZRB010000623.1, on the reverse strand, counting down.
GACTTTTTTCTTCAAACTGAAGATATTCTTCTGGAGTGAGATTATTATAGTTAGATAAAGCAATCATTGGTTTTTCTCCTAATCACAACTTTATTAAGTACCTAAGCAGGTAGGTGTTAAAAATTGTCGGCGCTCCCCTTATTAAGGGGTAGGGTTGATTCATAGTAGGGTTGATTCATAGTAGGGTTGATTTATAGTAGGGTTGATTTATAGTAGGGTTGATTCATGAATCAACCCTACTAGGGGTGGGGGGGATCAGAGGCAAAATCTATCTTCTACTTAATTAGAACCACTTACCTAGGCAAAATTAATTATACATCTAAGCCGTTAGCCTTTTCCGTAATCAGTAAGCAGTATTAAGTAACAGTACATTCCCTGATTACCCTTCACTGTTCACCGATAACCGAAAAGTCTCCACTCTCCGAGTCTCGACTAGGAAATCAACTTTGCAGGATTAGATACCTGTTGAAATACTGTCTAGGAGAACCAGCAAAAAGAGCCTCGAATGGTTAATCTATATGTTATTACTCTTGTAATCCTCTATAACTACTGCTATGACAACCCTAATTGACTATTCAAATATTCAATCTTTACCCGAAGTTTGGTCAATAGTTGCCCAGCGTTTCCCCAATATTATCGCCCTGCAAGATCCTCACAGTAAACCAGAAGTAATTCTCACCTATCGGCAACTTTATCAACAAATTCAGCAATTTGCCGCCGCTTTACAAGCATTAGGAGTCACAGAAACCGAAAATGTCGCTTTATTTGCCGATAATAGTCCCCGGTGGTTTATTGCCGACCAAGGTTCCATGGCAGCCGGGGCCGCCAACGCGGTACGATCTGCTCAAGCAGATGCAGAGGAATTAGCCTATATTCTGGCCGATAGTGACAGTCAGACGCTGATTGTCGAAAATAACAAAACTTTAGGGAAATTGCTGGCGAAAATCCCTGAATTGCCCCTAAAATTAATCGTGCTGCTCACCGACGAAGACCCCGCTACTGGGGCGATTTCCGTGCAGACCTTAAATTTCAAGCAACTAATGGCGATCGGGGCTGAGAACACCCTTAAACCCATCACCAAGAGCGAAAATGATCTGGCTACCCTCATCTACACATCGGGAACGACGGGACAACCAAAAGGGGTGATGCTAAGTCACGGTAATCTGCTGCATCAGGTACGCAACTTAAATGCTATCTTTCAACCGGATCCTGGCGATCGAGTTTTAAGTATACTACCTTCATGGCATTCCTACGAGCGCAGTTGTGAGTATTTCAGTCTAGCTCAGGGTTGCACCCAGATTTATACCAGTATTCGCACTTTTAAGCAGGATTTAAAGCAATTTAGTCCGCAATTAATGGTGGGAGTTCCCCGTCTTTGGGAATCCCTTTACGAAGGTATCCAAAAACAATTTAGCGAACAACCGGCCACAAAACAGAAATTAGTGCGATTTTTGCTAGAAAAGTCGGAAAAGTACGTTATTGCTAAACGTATCGCCGATAATCTCAGTCTAGATCACCTTCACGCTTCCGGGATCGAAAGACTAAAAGCAAGAATTCAATCCCTCTTACTCTATCCCCTCCATGCCATCGGTGATAAGCTAGTTTATGGCAAAATTCGCCAAGCAGTGGGAAATAAAGTTAAAATCTTGGTTAGTGGCGGTGGTTCCTTAGCCAGACATCTAGATACTTTCTATGAGATTGCGGGAATCCCGATTTTAGTTGGTTATGGACTGACAGAAACTTCTCCTGTCGCTACCGTCCGTCGTATCGATCATAACCTGCGCGGGTCTGCCGGTCGTCCCGTCCTTCAGACAGAAATCTGTATTGTCGATTTACACAGCAAAGAAGTCTTACCGACAGAAAAACACGGTTTAGTCTTGATTCGCGGTCCGCAGGTGATGCAGGGATACTATAAAAAACCCGAAGCAACCGAAAAAGCGATTTCTCCCGATGGTTGGTTTGATAGCGGTGATATTGGTTGGTTAACCGCTGCTGGGGATTTAGTCTTAACCGGACGGGCCAAAGATACAATTGTTTTGAGCAATGGTGAAAATATCGAACCGCAACCGATTGAAGATGCTTGTTTACGCAGTCCCTTTATCTCCCAAATTATGCTAGTGGGACAGGATCAAAAAGCTTTGGGGGCTTTGATCGTGCCTAATCTTGATATACTGGCCAATTGGGCGCAAGAACAGAAAATATCCTTAAATTTACCCGATCTTCACAGCGATCGCTCCACGATTCTTTCTAGCGATCTCTACAGCAAAAAAGTCTTAGCTCTCTACCAACAAGAATTAAAGCGCGAGGTAAGAAATCGGCCCGGTTATCGTACCGATGACCAGATTAAAACCTTTGAGTTAATTTTAGAGCCTTTTTCCCAAGAAAACGGCATGATGACCCAAACTTTAAAGATTAAACGACCGGTAGTAACACAACGCTATCGCGATATGATTAACGAGATGTTTGCCAAGTAAATATTTCCGGCAAATATTCCCTAACCCCTTGACAAAAAGACCTTTTTAGGATAAGCAAATCATGGATGACACACAAACCAGTTTATTACTGAAACGCCCGGTGACAATTAAAGTCATCGTGACTCCGCGCTGGAAAGAAGAAGCACAACAGCAATTACAAGCACAAATGGCTCAAATTGACGCACAAATTCAACAATTAGAAACCCAAGGCCAAAGAGCGATCGCCGAAATTCAGCGTCAGAGCCTGATCCCCTTACCCCCCGCGGCTGCCCAACAGATTGACAATATTCAAATCCAAGTCAATCAACAGAAAAGTGAGTTTCTCGAACAAAAAAACCAGTATCTGCAACAATTGCAACAGGTACAACTCTTGGAACTCAATCAAGAAGTCGCCCAAGCACAACTAGAAAGCTTTTTCCGGGTCGAAAAAGGCGATAACTTAGTAGCCAAAATGAATGTGGAACTCGTCCTTAGAGATGGCATAGTCGAAGAAATTCGCGGCGAAATTTAAAGCTAGGGTGAGCAGCTCCCGTCACTGTCAACGTAACGGTTAAAATCGGCAATAGCAAGGGGTATTCTCCCTTGCTAACCCATAAAACCGCCCCTAGCTCACATCACCCCTGACATGACTTGATCAGGCCTGAAAAATATATTAAGATTCTTTATCGATCGCCCGGACACCCTCGCCTATATTGTTGTATAACTTCATATCTCCATCGACTCACCCTTAATTAGATCCTATAAATATAGAATCTCTATGCTTTCTTTCTTACCCACTATTCTTTTAGCTCAGTCCGCCTCGGTCTTGCCCCAGATAGAGAGGAAATTAGTCACCCAATATCAGGAAGTGCGTCAGTTACCCGGTCAACTGAATGATGTGCTGGTTTTTAATAGCAATAGTCCCGAAATCGTAGAAAAAGAGGGAATTCTCCTCTCTACTTTCCCCGGCAAAGGAAAACGTTTTCCCATAGCCCATCTCAATCATCCCCTACAAGGACGTTTTGACGTTTTCACCCACCACATCGCCCGTCAAACCGATCCCAATCGCGACTTACACCAGGGCCTGATCGTTACTAATCCCACCTCCAGAAACCTGGTTATCCGCATCCTGCAAGGAGTCAGTTACGTTACCTCCGCCGATGCCCCTTTTGTCGATTTACCCTCTCTGGTGGAAGATCCCAACGGCCGAGTTTTTTCCGGTCCCGGTTCCCGTTTAGCCAGCGATATCATGCGTCGTCGCCATGATACCCAATTTCCCGCCCAGATCGTCATTCCCCCAGGCCAAAGTCGGATGCTATTCGATCTGGTTATCCCCAGAAGTAGCGCCCGCTCGACCCTCCTGCGTCTCTACAGCGATGGACCGGTCTATATGGCCAATTTAGCCCTCTACGAAGTTCCCCAAAAAGTCAAAATCGAAGATCGGGAAATAGCAACCTTTCGTCCCCCTACCCTAGAGGAATGGCGTACCCTATTAGTTAGAGGTGATTTAGCGGCTCCTCGCGATTTTCCCCCCACTCCCCCCGATCAATGGTTCCCTGGAAGAAGAAATTTTTATGGTCGCGTGGCCGGAATTTCTGTCGGTTCGGAATGGGCAACCCGCATTGTCGATCCCAAAGGGGGAATTAATCTCACCATTCCTCAACCCGGTCAAGCTTTTGCCTATCCTTTAAGTACGGTGACAGCAGCTACTTTCGGAACCAGACAAATTCAAAGCGCCCCCATGTTAGTGCGTTATCCCGATACGGCTTTCAAAGCTCACGGTAACTACGGTGTTCACTACTATCTGACTTTACCTCTATATAACAATACCAGCAAAACCCAGGTGGTGGCTTTGAGTATTCAAACCCCAATTAAAGAAGACAATTATCTCGATCGCTTGCTATTTGTTGAACCCGTCCAGGGACCGGTATTTTTCCGGGGTGCAGTGCGCGTTACCTATCGTAACGCCCTGGGACGCACCGAGGAACGTTTTTTCCATCTCGTTCAACGGGAAGGACAACAGGGAGAAGCTTTAGTACAGGTGGAACTTCCCCCCGGAGCCAGACGCGACATTAATCTCGATTTTCTCTATCCCCCCGATGCCACACCCCCCCAAGTTTTGAGCGTTAAAACTTTGGAATAAATAGGGTTTGCGGCAAAAAGTACGGGCGAAGCATTCGGTTAGAAAATCTACGGTTTCACCGATAGGTTATTGCCCGAATGCTTCGCCCCTACAGGACGCGGGCCGATGAAGACGCCAGGTTTTGAACGACGATTCTCTCAAAATCTTGCACCTGTTTCGCTCGTAAAGCCACAAAGCCCTTACCTTGCCTACATTTCACATTTATTCAGCCAGCCCTAGATAGTTTTTCTCGAAAAGTTAACGGCTGATTGTCGGGGGTAATAAGTAAGATACACTGAAATTAATCTCTCTGTGAATCGGCCGATGAATATTAGCAAAACTTGCTTTATTTTCTGCTTATTATCTCAATTTTTGGGCAATGCAGCTGCGAGTTTAGCCGTGACTAAACTCGATTTTGATACCGGTCAACCCCTAACAAATCAAGTGGTTAGATCGGGGAAAATTAAGGTACAAGTTAGCTATCAACCCATCGACCTAAACGAGAGAGTTGATGATAATTATGATATTAATAATGTTTCTTATCAAATCTTTTATAACGAGCAAATTTATCAGGAAAATAGCGGGTATAGTGCCTTTGGATCCGGCTATGTCGAATTAAGAGATTTAGATAATAATGGCATCGATGAGATTATCGTCTCCACCTATAGCGGCGGCGCACATTGCTGCACATCTTTGGTAATTTATACTTGGCAAAAAGATAAATTTATTAGAGAAGAAACGGGTTTTTTAGATGGTAGTGGTGGTTCCTTTGAAGATTTAGATGGAGATAACAATTATGAATTTGTCACCGTTGATAATGCTTTTTTGTACGCTTTTAGTTCCTACGCCGCCTCTTTTCCTCCCTCCAAAGTTTATACTTTTCAACAGGGTAAATTAGCGGATGTCACTAGAAAATATCCCCAAGAATTAAGAAAAACTTTAGCAGCAATGTTGAAAGCCTTTCAGTTAGCTAAAAAAGAAAAAGCCGAAGTCAATGGCATTTTGGCTGGTTATGTCGCCCAAAAAATTCTCCTAGGAGAATACGAAGAAGCTTGGCAATTTCTCCTCGCTAATTACGATAAAAACTCCGATTGGGGTCTCGATATCTATGGCGAAAGTACAGCGATCGGCAAATATCCAGACTTTCCCGCTGCCCTGAGCGCTTTTCTCCTGAAAAATGGCTACTTAGGGTCTGCTGAAAAAGTTTGTTGGTGGGGGCAGGGTGTGGGGTGTGGGGTGTGGGGTGTAGGGTTTTCCCGATTTTGAGGTAGTCAGTTACCTAAAATTCAGGGAAAAAGTCCCTGAATTTTACCCGCGATCACTCCA
>NZ_JAPZRB010000449.1:0-2271 GCF_027531105.1 Microcystis sp. LE18-22.4A | reverse complement strand
TGTGGAAGCCTTGGCAGCTTTTCGGACAGCGATGTCTTTCCGTTTCTTTGAGTGGCTGACCGAGAATCGGGATGTGTTTGCCGCTTACAAAGCCAGTTTAGGCTTTGTTTGGGCTTGAAATTTGTTTAAGTCCCACTAAGTTCCAATTAATCTTAAACCCTATTAGGGATTGAAACCAAAAGGAATATTGCGCATCTCGATCGCAAAAGGTTCCAATTAATCTTAAACCCTATTAGGGATTGAAACATCGGAAAAAGCCATGATGATCTGATCGTTTTTTCGTTCCAATTAATCTTAAACCCTATTAGGGATTGAAACATTCCCGATTGTAAAGTAAAATTTGTTCCTAGAAGCGTTCCAATTAATCTTAAACCCTATTAGGGATTGAAACGGCAAATATAAAAGATTCTGGTTTTTAGGATTAGTTCCAATTAATCTTAAACCCTACTAGGGATTGAAACCATCGAACGCACCAAAGAGATATTAATAATCCCCACGGGTTCCAATTAATCTTAAACCCTACTAGGGATTGAAACCTAGATCGGGATCAGAATTTATCACTGATCCAAGCGAGTTCCAATTAATCTTAAACCCTACTAGGGATTGAAACTCGATTCCGAGAGTAATTCTTTCGTATTTTCCATGTTCCAATTAATCTTAAACCCTACTAGGGATTGAAACAGACTATTTCTCATGGGCTGACACCCGAAATAAAAGTTCCAATTAATCTTAAACCCTACTAGGGATTGAAACTACTATATTGTTTCTGGATTGGTAGCGGCAGCGGCTGTTCCAATTAATCTTAAACCCTACTAGGGATTGAAACGCCAGTAAGATTCTTCAATCTCTGCTAAATCAGCAATTGTTCCAATTAATCTTAAACCCTACTAGGGATTGAAACTATCCAATAAGTGAAGATAATTGGCGATCACGAATGTTCCAATTAATCTTAAACCCTACTAGGGATTGAAACAATTGACGAACCAAACGAATACAAAATAGAATCAAGTTCCAATTAATCTTAAACCCTACTAGGGATTGAAACTGGTAATCAAGATGCCGCAACAAAAGTTGTCTCAGGTTCCAATTAATCTTAAACCCTACTAGGGATTGAAACAGAGAGACTTTCTAAAAAACAAGCCAAGCTAAAAGAGTTCCAATTAATCTTAAACCCTACTAGGGATTGAAACACTATGGCCTTAGCCAATTCTCGCTTTATTGCCGCGTTCCAATTAATCTTAAACCCTACTAGGGATTGAAACTAAAGATAATTTCCCAAATCTTAAAGACGGTAAACGTTCCAATTAATCTTAAACCCTACTAGGGATTGAAACAGCTTCCCGGCAGTGTGGCAATAATTAGCCTCTTGGTTCCAATTAATCTTAAACCCTACTAGGGATTGAAACAATGAAAGATTGGAGTTTAGAGAGAAAATCTAATGGTTCCAATTAATCTTAAACCCTACTAGGGATTGAAACCAATCTCCCAACTTCCTCGATTTGTTGTCCACTCGGTTCCAATTAATCTTAAACCCTACTAGGGATTGAAACACCGCTACCGACAACCCTGGGAGCGATCGAGTAAAGTTCCAATTAATCTTAAACCCTATTAGGGATTGAAACTCTACCCCTTCGGGATGGACGGCACAGACGAAGTGTTCCAATTAATCTTAAACCCTAATGGGGATTGAAACGATCTTGACGCGATTATCTTTTCGTGTTACCATAGGCTCCAATTAATCTTAAACCCTAATAGGGATTGAAACAATGTCATGACCGAGGCTCGCTTAAGAGAATTTTTGTTCCAATTAATCTTAAACCCTAATAGGGATTGAAACAACGTGCTATAATAAAAGAGCGAAAACCAATAGGAGGTTCCAATTAATCTTAAACCCTAATAGGGATTGAAACGGTAAATATGCTTATTGTTCCTCACTCTATTGTTATTCCAATTAATCTTAAACCCTATTAGGGATTGAAACTAGCGAGGGAATTTACGCCTGATCTTGATGTAAATCAGTTCCAATTAATCTTAAACCCTATTAGGGATTGAAACGACGATGCCGCTATCCTTATCTTTCGTGATTTGATGTTCCAATTAATCTTAAACCCTATTAGGGATTGAAGTGAAGGGAATTTCTGAAATGGAATTCAGTCTGTCTATATTTGACTATACTTTTACTAACTAGGGCTTGCTGAATAATGGTAAAACCCTTTTAAAATGAGGCTTTTGACCTGTTAAAATCCGATGTTCATGCTGCGAAAATCGGAT
>NZ_JAPZRB010000087.1:0-10300 GCF_027531105.1 Microcystis sp. LE18-22.4A | reverse complement strand
ATGGCACACCTGAAAACAAAAGCGACTACTGGGAAGCTGCCACAACGGGAACAGTGGAAGTGGAGGTTAATCAGGGGATTATATGAAAAGGAGTTCGAGAGAGAACAGATAATTAAACTGTTTGAAATCATCGACAATATGATGACTTTATCCCCTGAATTGCAGTCAAGTTTAGAAAGTAAAATTAAACAATTTGAGGAGGAAAGAACCATGCCTTTAATGAGTAATATGGAGTTACGAGGAATGGAACGCGGTAAAGAAATTGGGGTGCTAGAAAAAAGCCGCGATGCCATAAAAACAGTTTTAACTGTGCGGTTTGGACAAATTTCTTCAGAAATTGAAGAGATAATCGGCAAAATGACTAACCCTACTATCTTAGAAGAGCTACTAAAATTAGCAGCTACCGCTAATTCTCTCGCAGAATTTAAGCAGTCTTTGGCAAAAATCCAATCCTAGAACTTCTTTAGAAAACGGGTTTCTTCAAGAAACTATTTAGAAACCCGTTTTCTTTGAGAAACCCGTTTTCTTTCTGTTGCAGTTAATGTCATGACTTTTCCCTTTTTGCCGATTCTTCCTGCTGTTGACCATATTTTATTCAATTTTGCTGAATCTGATGGCTTGAGTCAAGTTAATCAGGTGAATAGTGCGAGAAATCAAGGTTTAACCGCACCGGAGTTAAATACTGTAGTTTTCCTCGATGCTGATGTTACCGATTATCAAACCCTACAAGCTGGGGTAATCTCTGGAATCACCACCGTTATTCTCTCTGCCAAGGAAGACGGAATCGAGCAAATCACCGCTTTTTTACAACAAAATCCCCAGATTACCTAATTTGATTTTTCCTGATTCATGAATAAACCTGATGAGAAAAAAAAAAAAAAATAAGCATATTTTATATCCTATTGACGGTAGAAAAAAACGCTCTCAAGATGGTAGAAACGATTAATTGATGGTTTGACAGTCTTCAAGCCTAACCTAGACTGGCTGAGTTTGCGGAAAACAGGCTGACTCGACTGAATAAATAATAGCCAAGCAAATTGTGGGCATTGCCCACCCTACACCACTCACCAGGAACCCTTGTATTATGTCTCGCCAAACCAATCTCAACCAGTCCGTAGTTTTCCTCGATGCTGGTGTTACCGATTATCAAAGTCTCCAAGCTGGAGTAATTCCAGAAGTCGCCACCGTTATTCTCTCTGCCAATCAAGACGGAATCGAACAAATATCCGCTTTTTTACAACAAAATCCCCAGATTACCACGATTCACCTCGTTTCCCATGGTGCGCCGGGGTGCTTATATTTGGGAAATTGTCAACTTAATTTAACAAATATTTACGATTACCGCCAACAGTTACAGAATTGGGCAAAGATTAATCGTATTCTACTGTACGGTTGTCAGGTCGCGGCGGGAGATGCAGGAGAAGAATTTATTGAGAAGTTGCATCAGTTGACAGGTGCGACGGTGATGGCTTCAGCGACTCCTACGGGAAGTAGTCGAGGGGGAGGAAATTGGGAGTTAGAGGTAATAGTTTCTCGCCCTGAAAGTGAGCAAGATTTGAATATTTCCTTGGCGTTTGATGGGGAGACTTTAGCGACTTATGAGGGAGTATTTGCTCTTTCTTTAGTTGGAAGGTGGGATCGTTTAAGCTTTGCCAATGCGGTGACAGTAGTAGGTAACTACGCCTACGCGGTGGGGGATACACTAGAAATCATTGATATTAGTAATCCCAGTGACCCGATTTTCAAGGGGAATTACGATATTTCCGATGGTCAAGATGTACAAATAGTCGGTAGCTATGCTTATGTAGCTGATTTGTATTCAGGACTGACAATCATCGATATCAGTAACCCAGATACTCCCACCTTTGTCAGTAATTATGATACTTCTGCCAATTCTTATGATGTGGAAATAGTAGGCAACTACGCTTATGTGGCTGATGGAGGGTTGCTAATCATCGACATTAGCAACCCAGCCGCTCCCACTTTTGTGGATATTGATTATACTTCTGACCTTCCTTATGATGTGGAAATAGTCGGTAACTATGCTTATGTAGCCGATTATTGGTCAGGACTGCAAATCTTCGAGATTTTCAACCCAGCCGCTCCCACTCTTGTGGGTAATTATGATACTTATGGCAATGCTGAGGATGTGGAAATAGTCGGCAACTACGCTTATGTGGCTGATGGAGGGGGTGGACTACAAATCATCGACATCAGCAACCCAGCCGCTCCCACTCTTGTGGGTAATTATGATACTTCTGGCCTTGCTTATGATGTGGAAATAGTCGGCAACTACGCTTATGTAACTGATTATTGGGATTGGTCAGGAGAGACAATCATCGACATCATCGACATCAGCAACCCGACTACTCCCACTCTTGTGGGTAATTATGATACTTATGGCAATGCTGAGGATGTGGAAATAGTCGGTAACTATGCCTATGTTGCTGATGGAGGGGGTGGACTGACAATCATCGATATCAGCAACCCAGCCGCTCCTACCCTTGTGGATAATTATAATCCTTCTGGCTCTGCTAATGATGTGAAAGTAGTGGGGAACTATGCTTATGTAGCTGATGGGTTTTCAGGACTGCAAATCATCGATATCAGCAACCCAGCCGCACCTACTCTTGTGAGTAATCATACTACTTATGGCAATGCCTCAGGTGTGCAAATAGTCGGCAATTACGCTTATGTAGCTGATGGGCCGTCGGGACTAACAATCATCGATATCAGTAACCCAGCCGCTCCCACTTTTGTGAGTAATTATTATAATTATTATAATCCTTATACTTATGGCTATGCTTATGATGTGCAAATAGTAGGCAACTATGCCTATGTAGCTGATTATTGGTCAGCAGGACTGCAAATCATCGACATCAGCAACCCAGATACTCCCACCTTTGTCGGTAATTATGATGATACTTCTGGCTATGCTTTAGGTGTGCAAATAGTAGGCAACTACGCTTATGTGGCTAATGAGGTTTCAGGACTGCAAATCATCGACATCAGCACCCCAGATACTCCCACTCTTGTGGGTAATTATGATACTTATGGCAATGCCTCAGGTGTGCAAATAGTCGGCAATTACGCTTATGTAGCTGATGGGCCGTCAGGACTAACAATCATCGATATCAACAACCCAGCCGCTCCCACCTTTGTCGGTAATTATGATACTTCTGGCTTTGCTTCTGATGTGCAAATAGTAGGCAACTATGCTTATGTAGCTGATGGGTCAGGACTGCAAATCATCGACATCAGCAATCCAGCCGCTCCTACCCTTGTGGATAATTATATTACTTCTGGCTACTCTGCTTTAGGTGTGGAAGTAGTCGGCAATTACGCTTATGTAGCTGATTATTTTGACGGTTTGAAGATTATTGATGTAAGTGGCTTCAATAACCCATCGCCTTTACCAAGTGTCACCTTAGCAGTTTCCACCACCAGTGTTACTGAAGATGGGACAGCTAATCTCGTTTATACCTTCACCCGCACAGGAGACACAACCAATCCTTTGACGGTCAATTTTACAACAGTCGATGATACAGACTGGTGGAAAAGAGCCATCTTTAACACAGATTACAGTCAAACCGGTGCAGCCAGTTTCCCAAATTACTCAAGTGAAACAGGGACAGTGACTTTCGCTGCTAATTCTGCGACTGCAACTGTAACAATTGACCCCACAGCAGATACCACAGTTGAAGATGACGAAACCGTCAGCTTAACCCTCACTTCTGGGACTGACTATACAGTTGGGACAACTACTCCAGTGACGGGAACGATTCTCAATGATGATACCCGTGTTACCCTTCAGGTTTCTCCTAGTCTTGTTACCGAAGATGGGACAACCAACTTAGCTTACTTCTTCTACCGCGACGGTGTAACAACTAATGCTTTGACAGTTAACTATACAGTTGGGGGGACAGCTACCCTTAATACAGACTACAGCCAAACCGGTGCAGCGAGTTTTAATGGGACAACAGGGACAGTGACTTTCGCCGCTAATGCTAATAATGCTACCGTAACAATTGACCCGACAGTAGATAATATAGCTGACCCGGATGAAACTGTAACTTTAACCCTCGCTTCGGGGACTGGTTATACAGTGGGGACAACCACCACAGTGACGGGAACAATTAATGACGATATCAACCCCCCTACCCCCACTTTCATCAGCAAATATGATACTCCAGGATGGGTTTGGGATTTGAAAGTAGTGGGGAATTACGCATATTTGGCTGATTGGACTTCAGGACTGCAAATTATCGACATTAGCAACCCCACTAACCCCATTTTCAAAGGCAATTATGATACTGACGCTGCTTATGGTGTCGAAGTAGTGGGGAATTACGCTTATATAGCTGATGGGAGTTCAGGACTACAAATCATCGACATCAGTAACCCTAGTAATCCCACTTTCATCGGCAATTATGCTAATTTTGGTGCGGTTCTTCGTGTGCAAGTAGTTGGAAATTACGCATATCTGGTTAATAATGGGGCTTCATCACTGCAAATCATCGACATCAGCAATCCCACAAACCCCACATTAAAAGGCAGTTATGATGATGATTCTGACCCTGCTTTTGGTTTACAGGTAGTAGGAAATTACGCATATCTAGCTGATGGAGAGTCGGGACTGAAAATTATCGACATTAGCAATCCCACTAATCCCATCTTAAAAGGCAGTTATGATACTTCTTATGCTTTTGGTGTGCAAATAGTCGGTAACTATGCTTATGTAGCTGATTGGGATTCAGGATTGCAAATCATCGACATCAGCAATCCCACCAACCCCATATTAAAAGGCAATTATTATAGTTCCGGCGAGGCTGCTAATGTGCAAGTAGTAGGGAATTACGCATATCTAGCTGCCCAGTCGGGGGGTTGGGGGGGTTATGGACTACAAATCATCGACATCAGCAACCCTACTAATCCCACTATCAAAGGTAATTATAAAAACTTTTACTCTCCTTTGTCATATGCGTATAAAGTCCGTGATGTGCAAGTAGTCGGCAATTACGCTTATGCCGCCGGTTCAAACTCTCCTGGTGCAGGCGGATTGCAAATTATTGATGTGAGTGACTTCAATGATGTCAATGAATCTCCCACAGATGTCACCCTATCTAACAATACCGTCGCGGAAAACTCACCCCTAAATACCCTCATCGGTGACTTCACCACTACCGACCCCGATACTGGTAATACCTTCACCTATGGCTTAGTTACTGGGACAGGAGATACTGATAACAGTCTCTTTACCATCGACGGAAATCAACTCAAAACTAATACTCCTCTCGACTACGAAACCAAGAATAATTACAGTATCCGGGTTAAAACCACAGACCAAGGCGGTTTGTCTTATGAAAAACAACTCACCGTCAGTGTTAGCGATGTCAACGAAAACCCCTTCACCTTCCAATTAATCCTCCTAGAAGACAACAACAACACCCCGGGTAATATTATCACCGATAATATTATCAAAGGCTCTAGCTTCTTTGTCGAAATCCAACTCGGTGACATCCGTAATAACGCCCTTGGATTAATTGCAGCCTCCCTGAATATTAACTTCGCTGCTGATGTCATCCAAAATAATGATAACCCCTTCGATCCCACCGATCCCAATAGTCTCCTAGTTACCCCCAACTTTCCCCTATTTCGGCTTGGCACACTAGACAATAGCAGCGGTTTAATTACTAACCTTAGTGGTGCGGCTTTTCCTGTAACTGGAGAAGGTTCTGCTATTGGAGTTAACCAACTCTCTACCTTTAGTTTGCTTCGTTTCCAAGTTAACGGAACCAGAGACGACTCCCAACTGGTAATCAACCTTGATCCCAACCAAACTGGTTACAGTGATGGTAGTGTAATTGATCCTAACAGCATCACCCAAATCCAAACCACCCTCAATATTAATGATGCACCAATTGTAGATGCGATCACAACGACAAATCTACCCGAACTTAGTCCCGCTAATACCCTAGTTACCACCGTTAACGCCACCGATGACAACAAAACCGGACAAGCGGTAACTTTCTCCTTATTGACTGTCCCCACAGACAACAACAATAACCCTTTATTTACCATTAATTCGGCCACTGGGGAAATTACCCTAACCGCCGCCGGGTCAAGTATCATTGATTATGAAACTGGTCCCACCGTCTATACCTTAGGGGTTAAAGCCTCTGACGGTTATAAAGATTCACCTGAAACTACTTTCACCGTCAGTGTTAGCGATGTCAACGAAAACCCAACAAATCTCAACCTATCTAACAATACCGTCGCGGAAAATTCACCCCTGAATACCCTCATCGGTAACTTCACCACTACTGACCCCGATACGGGTAATACCTTCACCTATAGCTTAGTTACTGGGACAGGTTCAACTGATAACAGTCTCTTTACCATCGACGGAAATCAACTTAAAGTTAACGGACTTTTAGACTACGAAACCCAGAATAATTACAGTATCCGGGTTAAGACCACAGACCAAGGCGGTTTGTCCTATGAAAAACAACTAACCGTCAGTGTTAGCGATGTCAACGAAAACCCAACAAATCTCAACCTATCTAACAATACCGTCGCGGAAAATTCACCCCTGAATACCCTCATCGGTAACTTCACCACTACTGACCCTGATACGGGTAATACCTTTAGCTATAGCTTAGTTACTGGGACAGGTTCAACTGATAACAGTCTCTTTACCATCGACGGAAATCAACTTAAAGTTAACGGACTTTTAGACTACGAAACCCAGAATAATTACAGTATTCTGGTTAAAACCACAGACCAAGGCGGTTTGTCTTATGAGAAACAACTCACCGTCAATGTTACCAATATTCCAGAACAAAGGATATCTATTGATAAAAACGCGATTACTTTCGGGACTCCCCTCTCACAATATCGTCAAGGTTGGAGTAACAGTAACCTAGTTCGTCCCAAATTTGCCGATACATTCCGATACATTGACATCACCAATACAGGAGTTAACGACGAAGATATTCTCGCCATTTCCAACATAGAAGTTAAAGCCTCCAACGTTACCACTAACGCTGATTTCAGTCAGGGAGATATCTTACTCAATCCGGGACAAACTTGGCGTGTTCAATTAACTTATGCACCCACCGCAGCGCGAGAAAGCTTTAACCTCAATGATGGTTTAGTTATTCACAGTAACGCCATCAATAACACAGCCTATGATGTCGCCTTAACTGGTAAATCAACCTTTAACAGCGATATTACTTACAATGGTAAAGTAGATCGGGGTGACTTAGCACCATTACAAGCCGCTTTCAACAGTAGTATTGGTGGTTCTAAATACGATCCCACTGCTGATATTAATGGAGACGGTGGAATCAATTTAGGTGACTTCTTAGTCTTAACTTCTGACTACGGACTAAGCTTGATCTAACCTAAATTTCTGGCAACAATAGAGTGTAGGGTGCGTTAGGTCAAAAAACTAAAATTAACCATCCGCCGTAACGCACCACCTCTATCATTAAATTGAGGCATTACCCTATCGCACTTCACACCCTACGAGTGCTAGGAGTGATCTACAACCTGATTTCGTCTTATCCATTCACAAATTGACAGAAAATTATGCCTAATTTAGCCGTTGAATTTAATCTGATAGAAGACATCGCAGGAACCCCCGGTGGATTCCTTAATCAAAATAATCCCTTAAATATAGGCGATCGCTTTTTTGTGCAAGTCTTAATGAGGGATATTCATAGTAATCCTATCGGATTAACTGGTAGTGCTATCAATCTCAATTTTGAAGCCAACAAAATCCAAAATATTGACATTCCTTTTAATCCAGTTGATGATAATAGTCCCTTAGTTACTTCTAAATTTCCTCTCTTTCGAGGAGGAACCTTAAATAACATTAATGGGACAATTACCGACTTAGGGGGAGCATCTTTTCCTCCTACCAGTTTAGGTTCACTCTTGGGACTGAATCAACCAGAACAATTTAGCTTAATGCACTTTCAAGTTATTGGAAAAGGTAGCTCTAATTTAATCCTAAATGTAGATTTGAGTCAAACAATTTTTGCTGATGGAACCTTAGCCGCTAATGATACAACTAATCCAAGTCAATTCATTCAAATTGTTCCTATTGTCCCCGCAAATTACACTGTAACTATACCTGAACCCAGTCTAAATATAGGTTTATTTATCCTACTAGGCGTTATACCTGTTCTCAAGAAACAGTATGCCAAAAGAGTGTAGGCTGAGTGTTTGCGGCTATCAATTCCGTCAAAAAAACAAAATTAACAATCCGCCGTAACGCACCACCTCTATTATTAAATTGGTGCGTTACGCTATTGTGCTTCATACCCTAGAAGTAAGCGGACAACTCAAATGAACCGAACAACCGCCAATTATGATGAACCCTGGAAAGAAGCTTTAACCGAGTATTTTGAAGCGTTTTTCTAGAAAACGAGTTTCTTGAAGAAACCCGTTTTCTGGACTTTAAGACAAAAAAACGTTTTGCTGACAAACTCTATTCAGTTATCAGTTATCAGTTATCAGTTATCAGTGACTAATTGGAAGCAAGTAGCAATCCCTTTGCTATAATCGTCATGGCACACCTGAAAACAAAAGCAACTACTGGGAAGCTGCCACAACGGGAACAGTGGAAGTGGAAGTTAATCAGGGGATTGTATGAAAAGGAGTTCGAGAGGGAACAGATAATTAAACTGTTTGAAATGAAAATATGATGACTTTATCCCCTGAATTACAGTCAAGTTTAGAGAGTAAAATTAAACAATTTGAGGAGGAAAGAACCATGCCTTTAATAAGTAATATGGAGTTACGGGGAATAGACGTGGCAAGAAAATTGGCGAGGAAATTGGGGCTTTACAAACTGGTGGTAATTTTGTAATATCAGTTACCAGTTATCATTTATCAGTGACTACTTATCTGTTGCCAAAGCAGACTTGTCAGAATATAGTATGGAAAACAAGCATAATCTTGGCGAAACTATGTATCATCAACGACTAGCTAGACCTGAAGATGCAATAGCGATCGCTCCTCTTTGGCGAGATTTTGCTCAAAGGCGATCGCAAGCTGATCCCTCGATGAATCTGAAACCTGATTTTGACTATGAAGGATATGTGAGGTATCAGCTTAAAAAACCGCTATCTTTCGGTTTTGTCTTGGAATATGAGCAGCAAATCGTCGGGTTTCTCTTTACTTATGTTTATGATGAGACCCCACCTCCCCAGATTTCTGCTTTGGAAATGTGGGAAAATCCTTTCATTCCCCGTCGTGTGGGTGCAGTTTTGGGGATGTATGTTAAAGAAAAGCACCGCAAACCAGACACGATTAATTTGTTGATTAAAGCGGCGATCGCTAAAGCGGAAGAACTAAAGGTTAGCGATATTGACTTATTAATCAGTATAGATCAGCAAGGGATTCAGGTATTATTAGAACGCTTGGGCTTTGTTAAGGCAGCGATTCAATATACAAAACATTTTAACATATCGGGGACGAATTTACCAAATTTACACCAGGCTCATTTAAGGCTAAGAGAAAAGGAAGTTATACCGACTGGAACAATTGTTTTAAGGGATATAAAAACTCAAGAAATTGTTAAGAATTCTCAAGGAAAGCCAATTTTTTTAGAGCCAGTTAGGGATGCAGCAGGAAAGGCTTTGACGAGTTCGATGGGTTTACCGATTTATCCTCTCCCTTTACGAGATCCGAATACTCATAATTTGGTCTTTGATGAGGAAGAAAATCTCATCTTATGTCCTATCTTACAAGAACTAGGGGGTGAGGTAGTAGAATTTGGAGGAATCCCTCAATTTTGTCCACCTCTTTATGAACAAATAGCTGGGAAATTATGCTTAAAGCAAGATAGTAATGGCAACTATGTTTTTGCAGAAGTAGAACGGGATGAGTCGGGAAAAATTAGGCGATTACCGGAAGGAAAACCACTCTTTAAATCGACCAATTGATGTTTAAACTCTCTGGAAAACGGGTTTCTTGAAGAAACCTGTTTTCTGTGGGTTTTTTGCGGGAAGCATCCCCCTATGCTCCTAGGTTAAAGGGGTAAAGTCATAACAATCTGTTGCCAAAACCGACTTTTCAGAATATAATAGAGAAGAGTAGTCATTCATCGCTCAGATTAGTTAAGATGATATTACATGACTAATAATACTGACCATGATCGCTTATTTAAGGAGTTAATCTCCACCTTTTTTGTCGAATTTATTGAGTTATTTTTTCCTCAATTAATCGATTATTTAGATAGGGACTCGATTACTTTTTTAGACAAAGAAGTATTTACCGATGTCACGGA
>NZ_JAPZRB010000618.1:0-1755 GCF_027531105.1 Microcystis sp. LE18-22.4A | reverse complement strand
TCTGGGAGTGATCGGGGGGAAATTTAGGCACTTTTTCCCTGAAAATTAGGTAATTGGCCACCTCAAAACTGGTAAAACCCCACACCCCACACCCCACACCCCACACCCTGCCCCCAGGAAAAACTTTTTCAGCAAACCCTAGTTACCTTGCTCGATAACAATAGGTTCTGGATAACCTTCATCGCCTCTAGATAAATTAATAATCTCTTGATTTAATAAAATTGGTTGTTGATAGTAATTGTTTAAAATTACTAAAACCCTAGCTTGAATTTCTGGCGATTCTTGATTTAATTGCAGGATTTCTGCAACTTGTTCCACCCCATCAAAACTGGATAATCTCGCTGGCTCTTGATGAAACTCAAAAACTCCTCGTTGTGCCAACTTACCAATTTTTTGCGACTGATTATCTTGTGATAGTAATCTTTGAACTTCTGGTTCTTTGTTTCGCGCTTTTTCAAACCCCCGTTTTGTCTGACAATGCCAATTCTCATGGCCCATCGCCGGTTTAAGCGAGCGCCAAAGAAGATAGCTCATCGGAGGATACCAAGGCTTTTTGGGAAACTGGCAGGACACGATTTTTCCCCTCGGTCAGGATAATGCTAGGATGATACGGCAGTGTTTGCTCTAGTGTTGACTAAAATAATCAACGCCAATAAACTAACTCTAGCCTATGTTGACTGAAATAGTCAACTCTTGATATAATTTTTTTTGAGCGATTGAGAGAAAAGCAGTGTCAGAAACATTTGGACAGGTTATCCGCAAAGCTCGTCGAGAGGAGGAATATAGTCAGAGAGAACTAGCTAAGTTGATCGGGGTGGACTATACCTATCTATCGAAGCTAGAAAATGATCATGCGGGTTATCCTCCTAGTCAGCAGGTTATTGAGTCCTTAGCGACTCACTTAAAATTAAATGCTCAAAAATTAGGAGAATTGGCGGGACGACTGAGTTCAGATGATCAAAAAGTCTTCAAAGAATTAGTTCAAAAATACCAACAAATGCCGATTTTATTGCGTCGCATGAAAGACAATCCCAATTTTGCCAAAAAAATTATTTCTGAGGCGACAAAATTAGAACCAGAGGAGTAAATATCTTGGATATTATTAAACCCTATAGTTTTATTCCCAAAACAGAGATTGAAGCTCAGGCAGACAAGATTCTGAAGAAAGTAAAAGCTAATCGTCGTCGTCCCTTAAAAAATTGCGATATTGCGGAAGCGGCGGCCGATTATTTTGATTTAGCTATTGAATGGACGGATATAAAGCCAGATCAAGAGGGAGAAATCGCCGCAATGATTATTCCCACGGAAAAGAAAATTATTCTCAATGAAGATGTAAAATTCTTAAAAGATTACCAAAATTCATCCCTAGCAAAAGAAGGTTTTAAAAATTCGAGTTTAGCCCATGAAATTGGTCATTTTGTACTCCATATTAATCAAACAGCCGTCTCTAATTTTTTGGATCGAATCAATCAGGGAGATTCCTTAGAGACAATTCAACCTTTTCTGTGTCGGACAGTTGATTCTAGCCAAAGAATTGAATGGCAAGCACAATATTTTGTCAGTTGTTTACTAATGGCGATGAGTGAGTTAGAGAAAGCCATCAAGGGCCGTGACTTAACTAGGGTTTGCTGAAAAAGTTTTTCCTAGGGGCAGGGTGTAGGGTGTGGGGTGTGGGGTGTGGGGTTTTACCGATTTTGAGGGGGTCAATTACCTAATTTTCAGGGAAAAAGTCCCTGAATTTACCCCTGATCACTC
>NZ_JAPZRB010000468.1:0-10222 GCF_027531105.1 Microcystis sp. LE18-22.4A | reverse complement strand
ATCGGGTAAATTACCTAATTTTCAGGGAAAAAGTCCCGGAATTTTCCCCCCGACCACTCCCATATCTGGTACTTTTTGATTGACAAAAAGTCTAAAAGTCTTACCCAACAAGGTTTTTAGATTTATTCAGCTAACCCTACCTAATTTTCAGGGAAAAAGTGCCTAAATTTCCCCCTGATCACTCCCATGCCAGGCACTTTTGGATTTCAAAAAGGTCTAAAAGTCTTATCCAACAAGGTTTTTAGATTTATTCAGCAAACCCTAGTTAACCTTTTGGCAATTATCTGGATGACTAAAAATAAAAGAGTGCTGATTTTAGGGGGAACGGGGGAAGCGGCGGCATTAGCGGCTAAAATTGCGGCAATTCCGGGTATAGATGCCATCGCTTCTTTGGCAGGTCGCACGAGAGAACCGATTACTCTCACAACTCCTTCTCGCCGGGGGGGGTTTGGTGGTGCCGCCGGGTTAGCCAATTATCTGCGCCAAGAAGGCATTGATTGTTTAATTGATGCCACCCATCCCTTTGCCGCACAAATTTCCTTTAATGCCGCTCAAGCCGCCTCGGATTGTGGTATTCCTCGATTAATGTTAAGTCGTCCAGCTTGGGAAAAAGTATCTGGAGATAATTGGATTGAAGTAGAAAACAATCAAGCGGCGGCGAATATTTTACCCGGGTTAGCACCGCGGATATTTCTCACTATTGGTCGGCAAGAACTGGCCAGTTATGCACATCTAAAAAATATCTGGTTTTTGATGCGGATGATTGACCCACCGGCAGCGGATGCCATCGTACCGGTTGGAAAATTATTGTTGGAACGGGGGCCTTTTTCTTTGCAGTCAGAGCGCTCTCTTTTGCAAGAATATAAGATTGGGGCGATCGTGAGTAAAAATAGCGGCGGTGATGCCACTTACGCCAAAATTATCGCCGCTAGAGAGTTGGGAATAACCGTGGTCATGGTGCAACGTCCACCTGTACCTGAAGGAGAAAAAGTGGCAGATGTTGAAAGTGTCCTGGCATGGTTAGAAAAAAGATGGCTCTCTTGATTTTTCTGGGAAAATCATCGGTAAGGTTGGCTGAAAAAGTCAATTGTCTGGTGATGGGGTGATGGGGTTTTAGGGTTTTAGGGTTTTAGTTGAAATTCCCCACTTCCCCACTTCCCCACTTCCCACTTCCCCACCCAATCTAGGAAAATCACACTTTCACCACGTTGCTAAAAGAGATTTTCAGGTAATCATCTTCCATTTTTGCTCCGGAAGGTTTCAGGGCTGCTAAAGCTTGGGGTAAGACTAAATTACGACGGTGATTACCGATGCGAATATTTAACTCGTCTCCAGTTTTATTTAGCTGTATTTGTTCCTTGGGTATGCCGGGTAAATATAATTCCAGACTGTAATGATTTTCCTGTTGAACTACCCGAATGGTGTTTTCTTGGTAATAAACCTTAGTCGGATCTTCCCCAGCAAAAAGAGTTTCTTTCAGTCTTTCCAAAGCGGGTAAACCACACATTTCTTCCGAGTAGAGAGGAACTTCCTTAACCGGTAAGGGATGAAAATTATCGTAAATTTCCTGTTTATAACCCTGTTGATTTTCTTTCCAACGAGCAAAGAAGGGATCGGTTACTTTGTCGGGAATAATCCGATTAGCAATAATCAAATCGGTGGAAACATTATAGAGACTTAGGTAGGCATGGGCGCGTAAAGACTCCTTAATCACCATTTTTTCGGGGTTTGTCACCAAACGTACCGAGGTTTGAGTATTATCGGTCAAAACCTTTTCTAAAGCCTCGATCTGCTCATAAAACTCGTAGGGAGCGTCCATAACTTCCTTGTCCGGTAGGGAAAAACCGGCGATCGGTCGAAAAAAGGGTTCCACCAGTGGTCGCAATGCCACCGACATTCCCTGTAAAGGTTTGTAAAATCTTCTCATGTACCAACCGCCCACTTCTGGCAAACTCAGCAATCGTAAGGCTGTACCCGTGGGTGCGGAATCGATAATCAACACATCATAAGTACCCTCATCGTAGTGGCGTTTCATGCGAACTAAGCCGAAAATCTCATCCATTCCGGGTAAAATCGCTAATTCTTCCGCTTGCACTCCATCTAAACCCCTAGCTTGCAATACCTGAGTAATGTAACGTTTTACTGCGCCCCAGTTGCCTTCCAATTCCATTAGTGCGTCTAATTCTGCCCCCCAAAGATGGGGACGTACCAAACGAGGATCGTGACCTAATTCGAGATCGAAACTGTCAGCGAGAGAGTGAGCGGGATCGGTGCTGAGAACTAGGGTTTTATAGCCAAGTTCGGCGCAGCGGAGTCCTGTAGCGGCGGCGACGGAGGTTTTACCCACGCCTCCTTTACCGGTCATGAGAATTACACGCATGGGGGCTGATTCTAAGAAAATTTACATTACTTATTCTTATTATGACGGGAAAGTTAACAAATTGAGGACAAGAATCAGCATTCTTGGCTAGAAAATTCCACTCCCCGACCATCACCCCGGGGAATTAGGCTCTGTTCAAAAAATTGCTGACAGCGATTTTCAGCATCAGCGACGAGAACTTTGGCAAAATGACCCTTTTCGAGAACTTCTTGCCTCGGACGTTGTTCGTAGGCATAGATAATCAAAATATCTCCTGGTTGACAGAGCAGCGCCGCACCACCGTTGGGGCAAATTTCCCCAGTTTGGCCAGGAAAAACGTAGGTGGAAAAGCGCTTACCATTGCTAAGATTGACCACATCCACTTCTTCAAGGGGCAAAATACCGACCCGCTCAATCAATTCTCGATCGATAGTGATACTGCCGACATAATCGACGTTAGCCTCGCTGACGCGCACTCGATGGAGTTTGGCGTGCATTAATCGAATTGTTCCCATGTATTTTTTCCTATTTCCCCCAATTACTTCAATTATTATGCTCTCCCAGTGGGAATGTTTACTAAAAAATCTCGGTCAATGGCAAGGTTCTTTTACCCGTCTGTCTCCCCAAGGCGATCTGATCGAAGATACCCCGACTTTGGTATCTTTGCAAGGCGTTAATAATAATCGATCAATTCGTCAATTGGTCCGCCGTCTCTACAGCGATCGAGTGCCAGAAGATTTGATTTTAGAGTATAGTTCTCTCCATCAGGGTATTCTATTTAGCCAGACGGGAGCTTTTTGCCAAGGTTCTCTATATTTTAGTAGTTTTTCCTCACAATTCGGGGCAGAATTTGGGTTAATCTCTGGAGAAAGACGATTAAGAATCGTACAGTTATTTAATGAGCGCTGTGAGTTCGATCGCTTGACTTTAATTCGGGAAAAGTTAGTGGATTCTCAGTCACCAGAAAGACCGATGTTATCGGTGGAGCAATTACTGGGTCAATGGCGAGGACAGGCGGTGACAACGGGACGCGATTTTTATAATTCTCCTGCCTATTCTACCCATGTATCGATCGAGCGTCAGGGGGATAATTATCTCTCGCAAACTTTGACTTTTGGCGATAGTCAAATTACTTCTAGCGCTCGTATTGAGGGACAAAGATTGTTGTTTGAAAATAGTCCGCTGCCGATTCAAATCCTGCTGCTGCCCGATGGAGCCTCCTGTAATACACCTCTGAAAATTACTGCCGGTCATCGTTTTGTTTTAGAGGTGGGTTGGTTACTTTCTCCTACTCAAAGACAGCGCTTAATTCGTTCTTATAACGAGAAGGGAGAATGGACAGGTATTACTCTGGTGACAGAGGAAAAAGAAAGCTATTAGCCGTCAGCCGTCAGCTAGATTGATAATAAAAAGGAAATTGACTAATTACACTGAAAAATATCGGGTTTCTCCTAAACATGAATTATAAGTAAGTAGTTATAATTAAATTGAAGATAGATTTTGCCTCAGATCCCCCCTGCCCCCCTTGATAAGGGGGGTGCCGATAGGCGGGGGGATCCCCCCTTAATCCCCCCTTAATAAGGGGGGCATCTGATAATTTTTAACGACTACCTACTTAACTGGATTTGGTATCTTCTCCTTGCTCGGAGACTTGCCAAAACAACAACTTTGTACTTCACCAATAAGATAACTGCTCTCAGAAGCTGAATGCTAAGGGCTGCTTTATATAAGCAAAATTTATCAAAATCCCAATATACTTGAGAAGATTTAAATTTACATTCCTTCATCTTTACTTTTCTTAAAAAATAATTGAGAAAAATTCCTATTTGTCAACGAGATTGCAATAGTTACAGCCCGCTGCTAAAATCTAAGAATCGGGTTACTCTGTGCATTTTTAGTCCTTGTGCCTTGAAACCCTTACCACGTCTAGGATGACTAATTCGTCACTAGGGAAAACTTGCCAATTGCTCCTTTGACGAAAAAGATCTTTTGCCAAAAATATGTGTACTTATGTTAAAACGAAAAAGTTTTTTTGACAAAATGTACCAGATATGCTGCGAGAAAAGTGTCCAGATTAGCTACTGGGGATGGGAAACTGTTAACTATCTAGGGTTTGCGGCAAAAAGTTGGTTGGTGGGGGCCGGGTGTGGGGTGTGGAAGGAACCACAGAGACACAGAGGACACAAAGATTGATCACTCCTATATAGGGTTTGCTGAAAAAGTTTTTCCTAGGGGCAGGGTGTAGGGTGTGGGGTGTGGGGTGTGGGGTTTTACCGATTTTGAGGGGGTCAATTACCTAATTTTCAGGGAAAAAGTCCCGGAATTTTCCCCCCGACCACTCCCATATCTGGTACTTTTTGATTGACAAAAAGTCTAAAAGTCTTACCCAACAAGGTTTTTAGCTTTATTCAGTAAACCCTACATAGAAATATCTACAGCAGTTATCCTAATTGATCAATTCTCATTTCGCCGAGGTATTTACGGAGATAGGGAGAAAAAACCTCGTAAATCAGGGTAAGGGGTTGGCGAGCGTGCCAAAATAGGTAATGACGACCCCAAAATGCTCCTTTTTCCCCAAAAGCTATTTCTAATTCCGGGGAATGACCGTAATAAAGTCCCTGCACATCGCGATACAATTCCGTGTGCAGCCGCGAGAGACTTTCCCAAATCGGTAGGGAACGATTTTCTAGATATTCGTCCACTTGATTGACAGACCACCAAGAAGCGGCATAGGCTAACCTTTGACCACTAGCTGTGCGTAACCAGACTTGACGACGCAATCTCGGCCCCGGAATCAGACTAATTTTCATCGGTGCGCCATCCTCATCGTCGCCGATGGGGGACATATCGATCACATCCACTTCCGTTTTTTCACCGGTTAAAAGTTGTAAATGACGGGTGGGAGAACCATCGCCGAGAATTAAAATCTGCCACGGGGGTGCGAGTTGGCTATGGGGTAAACCTTGTTTAACATCGGTTTCGTCTCCTTGCCAGAGAGGGGACAGGGAGTACCAAGGACGATTAAGCAGGGGCTTTTCTTGGGGGCGGAGGATAGCAGTCAAGGTTTGTTACAAAACTTTATGATTTTTTCATTAATCATAACACGGGATTTTTGTCTGCTGGCGATAAAAGCGATCGCCTTGCTCTAATCCTCTCTAAACTTTTCGGTTAGCAGATGCACTTTTGCCAAAGGAGATTGACTATTTTGATTTTAACGATAGAAAGGTATCAATATCTGGAGGAATTTTTGTAATCTTCTCAGGGCAATTAATTGTCGAATCTTGGGATTAATTTGGGGGGGATAAATGCTGGTGGCTAATTGTTCTTCTAGTAAGGCATATTCTGCCGCAGTTAGGGGTTGATTATCAAGGGGCGAGCGAGCCGAAGTGATAATTTCTGCTCGTAAAACTTCTTCGGGAATATCTTCAGGAGCGGGCAAAGCAAGGGCTTTTAGGGGCGATAAGAAACCGATCGAAATGAGAATAATAATTTTGGTCGTTCGCTGCATTTAATTTAAACCGGGGGGCAATTTTTCCCGACACTGTTGATGAATTTCCCCGATTCTAGCAAACAACCAGGGATATTTTTGACGATAACTGGGAATTAGAGCCAGAGGACTGAGTAGGGCAGTGGCGGCAATATCGGCTACACTTAATTTATCCGCCACCAAATAGGGCTGATTTTGCCAATATTCTAGAATCTTGAGGGCATTTTCTAGGCGCTCCTCCGCTAGTTTTACCCTGGCTGGGGTGATTTTATATTGTTGTCGCACGATATTAATAATTATTTGACTACTCAGGGAAGGATCGATCGCTTTTCCCTCTCCAGCGCGATAATTATAATAGACAAATCTAGTCGCTACTCCAATACTTTCATCTAACCAATCCTCTAGTAACCAAGCTTGATTTTTCTCCTTTTCCCCAGCGGGAATAAAAGAGGGGAAAGGAACTACTTTTTCTAAATATTTTAAAATGGCAGTAGAATCGGCAATAATCTCATCTGCTGCCATTAAAACGGGGACAGTGGTTAACCCTTTAGTTAGGGGACTGAGTTTGAGAATATGTAGTCCGGGGGTGAGATTTTCTACTTGGTAATCAATCCCCTTATAACCTAGGGCTAAACGAGCTTTGCGACAGTAATGAGATGTGCTAAATTGAAGTAAAAGCATTAAGTGTTGTTGGTTGCTATAGTAGTTATCAGTTATCAGTTATCAGATTTGAGTTTTAAGTTCACTGTTCACTGTTTACTGATCACTCTGTTGACTGAATTGGCAATAGGTCTATACTATGAGCAAACCCTCCCTTTTTTCGGCTGTTTCTCGTCCTTATGCGACTAATTCACAAGCAAAAGATCCCTGGTTAGCGGTCAATCTCTCGATGTTTTTCCCCGGTTTGGGACAATGGTATGCTAACAAAAACCAAAAAGCAACCCTTTTGGCAATCGCTCAAGGAATATTAATAATTGTGACAATTTGGTCAATTTTTAGCCCCAATGGCCATGTAAGCTGGGGATTAGGGGGAATAGTTGCTCTGGTTATCGTTTACATTAGCAATATTTTTGACGCTCACTGGACTGTTTATTATTCCAGACAGAATAACAGCTTAGAGAAAATTCCCCGCCAACAAAAAAACCCATGGTTTGCCGTCTTCGCTAACCGGATTATACCCGGGTTAGGGCAATTGTACGCCGATAAGGTGATCTTAGGGATAATTTTTCTGACTATATCCCTGATTACCCTGAAAATAGATGATTTTTTGGCCAATATCCTCTTTCTTACCCCTTTAATTACAGCAATCGCTGTTTATCATGTTTATCACACTTTCCCCGATCAATTTCATCCCCATCGTCACACCTATCGTTCCATTTTGGCGCTGATGGTGGCAGCAATTTTTACTTGGGGAATTATCTGTAATTATTTTCCCGATTGGTTACATCAAAGAATAGAATTTTTCGAGATTCCGAGCGAATCCATGCTGCCTACCCTCGCAGTAGGTGATCGCATTTTCGTCAGTCAATCCAGTAATTATCAAGCGAAAAGAGGCGATATAATTGTTTTTAGAACTCCCGAAAAAATTAAGCAACTAGAGCCTAATTCTGGAGATTTTTTTATCAAACGAGTCATCGCTATTTCTGGGGATACCATTGAAATCCGCAGGGGTAAAGTTTATCTCAACTGGCAAGTTATCGAGGAACCCTACACCGCCGAGTTAGCCAATTATGAAATAGAATTTATGACTGTACCCCCAAAAACCCTGTTTGTTTTGGGAGATAATCGTAACCATAGTTTTGATTCCCATGCTTGGGGTTTTTTGCCAGAAAGTTATATCGTTGGTCAAGCCTATAAAGTTTACTGGCCTCTCGATCGTGTCCAGTCTTTGCTATGATGGGGATGACTAAGCTGTTGACTATCTGAATTACTCGTTAAGACTTCATGGGAGCAGGGAGAGGGGGGTTGAGCATTTGTCCTAAAGTTTACAATACGCAGTTTAAATGCAGTACAGCATCCCTTGAATTGTTCCTGAAAAATTACCACTGGTGCTAGATAATTAACTTCAATCTTTTCTTGATTAATATGCTGTTAAAATTCCCTCACAAGCTGAAAATTAAGCAAATAATATTATTAGTATTCTGGCTAGGAATAGGGATATTTTTCTGGTGGTTATCGTGGCAATCCCCCGGGATGAGCCAAATTCAACGACCCGAAACAGTTGCTCAACAAATTTATCAAGCAATGCCAGATTTACCGAAAGAAAACAACTATACCCGTCGAGATACAGGGGCGATCGATCCGAATAATACTTTAATCAGTCGCTTTCTTCGTTATCATCAAGATACAAAAAAAAGGTTTACTCTCATCCGTTTTGATTGGCAATTAACCCTAGGGGATTATCTAGGAGTGAACGAGAAAATCAGCGAAGAAAACTATCCCGGACAAGCAACCCTTACGGTTAACCCGATGGCTGCCGATATCAAAGCGATTAACAGTCTTAATCGTCGTCAAAGGCAGCAGTTAGTCACCCTTCTAGTCGAAATTTATAACCCCGCCATTCTCCCCCAAGAAACCCCCAATCCTAGCCCTTCTCCCAGTCCCTCTCCCCGTCGTCCATCTTTATCAAAACCGGGAGATGCCGACCTATTAAAATTCTAGAAAATTATGGAAAAAATTCTCAAATATGGTTCAGGTTGGCGACTCGGTTGGGATGCTAAGGCAGCCATTTATAAAGGATTAATTGGTGGCGATGATTGGGCGATCGAATTGACCGAGTCCGAGTGGCAAGATTTGCGTCGGTTACTATCACAATTGACCGCAACTATGGCGGCCATGGCCACAGAATTAATGGATGAAGAAAGTATTGCTTGTGAAGCGGAAAGCGAGCTTTTATGGTTAGAAGCGGCAGGATTTCCCGATAATTATTCCCTGCGATTTATTCTCTATCAAGGTCGCGGTTGTGAGGGCAATTGGTCAGCCACTGCCCTGCCAGAGTTGCTCGCCGCTTGGGACAATTTGCTTTACAATTTTTAAGAAAGCGGTGGGCATAAGTTAATTTTTGTCTCCCCCTCTTGACTTTTTGATTCCCCTGTGCTGCTATGCTTGCCCATCCGAGGACGAAGACCGATAATCTCACCTACACTCCGCCCCCATTGCTGAAAAACGGTTTTGCCATGACCCTCTATGTGTCCCTAAAAGCGCGAGAAACCTGGCAAAATACGATCGCTATTCCCGAACCAGTCTATCAAGAAACCATTTTCACCGGGGCCAATGCCGTCCCCATCTACGGGATTTTTTCCATTCCCCCGCAAGGGAAAGGAACCATTATCGGCACCTACGGCATCACGGGAGACTTAGATAATCAATGGTTTTTAAGAATTTTAGGCAGAAAAGCCGTAGCAAGAAACTACGCAGTCGTCCTCTTCGATTGGCGGGCCCACGGTAAGACAGCCGAATTATCCCCGACTCTCACCTCCGATGGCATCTATGAAGGGCTAGATTTCCTTCATATTGCCGCCCAAGCCCAAAAAATGGGCTGTCCCGCTCCTTTTTGGTTCACAGGTTACTCTCTGGGGGGACAATTGGCCCTCTGGGGAATTAAATCGGCAGAGAATCAGGAAGATATGGGGATCGATCCCGTCGATATCGGTGGTGGTGCGGTAATTTGTCCTAATTTAGACTCTAATCGTTCTTTATCCTATCTCGTCCGGGATCCCTGGGGGAAACATTTGGAAAAAGCGATCGCCAGGGAATTACGCAAGTTAGCCAAACGCATCCATCAAGCTCATCCCGATCATATCGATCCCCAAGCAATTACTCGCGCCACCACGATTGCAGGATTCGATCGAGAATTAGTGATTCAAAACTTAGGATTTGAGACAGTTTTTGACTATTATGCCGCTAGTAGTCCCTTGCCCTTTCAACCCTATTTAACTAAACCCACTTTTATCCTCTACGCGGCCGATGATCCCCTCTTTTCCCCCGCAGTTATTCCCGATCTGCAAGCAGCGATCGCCGATAATCCCCACGTGGATCTACTCTTAACCAACTATGGCGGTCATGTGGGTTATATCAGCAGTTTATCCTGTCAGCGTCAGTGGGGCGATAGCGATCGCTGGTGGGCATGGAATCGGGTTTTAGACTGGTTTGACCAAAAAACTGGCAAATAATCCTAAATCCGTTGAGTATAGGTTGCATATCACGATAGGCACTCATGCAAGAGGGGGAATAAATAGGGTCTGCTGAAAAAGTTTTTCCTGGGGGTAGGAGTCGGTCGTCAGGAGTCAGGAGCCGGTCGTTTCAGGCTTTGTTGCCCTTGTTTTTTGTACCAAGCGATGTACTACAAGAAGGATAATGCAAGGTTTTTGAAAGTC
>NZ_JAPZRB010000567.1:0-24743 GCF_027531105.1 Microcystis sp. LE18-22.4A | reverse complement strand
GTATCGAGAATAACTTCTAAGGTTTTTCCCTGTTGATGTCCCTGCAATTGCTTGACATTTTCCAGAATAAATGCTGCGGGTTGTTTGGCTTTTAAAATGCGGGCAATCTCAAAAAATAGCGTGCCTCTGGTATCTTCAAACCCCTTTAAATCACCACAAATACTAAAAGGTTGACAGGGAAATCCTGCCATTAAAATATCGTGATTGGGAATATCTAGGGCGGCGATTTCGGTAATATCTCCCTGGGGTTTGTCGCCAAAATTAGCGTGATAAATTGCCCGAGCGTCTTTATCTATATCACAGGAAAAGACACAATCAGATTCTAAGTTTTGTTGGCGACAAACTTGTTCAATAGCGACTCGAAACCCTCCCAAACCACAAAAAAGGTCAACAAAACGAATTTTCTGCTTATCTTTAAGTAAATTCATCGATAGTTGAGATTGTAGCGATAGGGATATTCTCTTTGATTTTAACTTATTCAACTTTCACCAAAGAGCGGACGGTAAATATTTCATTGGCGCTTGAGAGTAACAAACTGAAAACAGTCGTCATCCCTGGGGACATACATAAAAAAAGGATGGTGGGTTACGCTTCTTGAACCTCAGTTTTCTAGGAAATCACAGCGAAGAATAACAGAATTATATTATTTGAAATTCATCCTGTTTAAGATTTTGAATCGATTCAATCTTGGAAGCTTCTACAGCGATAACTGTATAGGATTTTCCCTGATTATTTAACACTTCTAAAACATAGCCATCCTCTTGGCCTTCGGGTCGAGGACAATAATCCACGATAATCGCGTGAGTGCCACGAGACAAATTAGATTCTGGCAAATCTTCGGTTAATTGAACTTCGGAAAACATATCAAATTTCATAGTCTAACTCTTTTAATCTGGTAATAAAGTCACAAATCTTGTTTCTTTCGTAAGTGAGTCGATAATCCAATAGGTAGAGACTCGTAAGTTTATCCCGTTGACCCCTTGTAAAAGTCCTTTAATTTCATAAATATCACCGAACTTTGTTGGTTTATTTAAGGTGGCTTCGTTGAGAAGAATACGTCTTAAATCTTGTTCCAATACCTGCCAGTTGTCTAAATTATATCCTGCTTGTGCCAGAAAGCCTGATTTATCATCTTTGGGTTGTAAAACTAGCAAATACCGGGTTAATTTAGCTGGTGGGATTGTCGCATTGGGATTTAAATAAGGCATTTATATTGTAATTTAGCCAACTTCTTTATAGACTTCTATAAAATAGATTTTACAGTATATGCGGGCAGTATTGCCAGGCTTTTTCTTTGTCTAGGATTTGATCATTTTCAACTTCTTCGATGAGTTTTCCCAGTCCGTAATCCTCTAGGATTTCTTCGATTTTTTCAAATTCAGCAATGGGAATCTGAACAGCAATCGGCTTTTGATCTTTGTCTAATACATAGTTTTTGGTAATTTCTAGCATTGGAGTTTCCCCTAAAAGCTCTCTAGATTATTATTGATAAATCAAGTAAAAACTCACTCATGATTTTCGAGTTTGCTCTCTAGTAATTCTAGATTTGATAACTGCGGTGGATGATTAGCATTCCATGGGAGAGCTTGATCTAATTTTTCTCGAAAAGGCGATCGATTTATCCAGTCTTCATTTACGGGAGAGCGATCGAGTAAATTTTGATAAAACTCATTCCACAGTTGACCCCATTCTTTTAGATCGATAACAACTGCTGTTTTTTCTCCTGTTTCATCGACAATATACTGAATACCTTTCATGATTTAAATTGTTGTGAGATGGATATTAACTAATAACTATATTTTAATCGATTCACGAGAAGATATGGATTTTGCAAGTTCTTGTCTAGTATCTTCCGATAGAGAACAACCAAAATCTAGAATCTCGATTAAAACTAACTGATCGTCCTCGGAATAATGTAATATTGTTTTCCCTTCCTCCTCTGCGTAAGCAATTGGATTATTGTTTAACTCAATTAATAAAGCATCCACATCTGGGCTATAGTGTATCTTGTTCATATCGGGATATCCTACCGGGGTAAAGGGTGATGATTAAGAAAAAAGCACTGAATTCTCGATAAACTACTCGAATCACTAAATTATCATTGAACTTTTTTTGTGCGATTCGCTTGTTGTCTTCAGAGATTTCTATTTTGTCAGGAAATTGTACAGTTTCGAGGATAAATTCAGGAGTGATAAAAATTCCACGAGCGGATAGCAAATTCAATTTGATTCTAGAATGCTCACTAAATCGAACTTCTTTCATTTATCCAACCAATATTATATCGCCAACCTGTAACAGGAATCGAAACCCTATCAATTTTTTCGATAATAATCGCATAACACACGATTTCTATTCCTCAATTATTTGATTTAATTTTTCCTTGAAAATCGTTTCTATTTCTTTATAGGACATCGTTTGAGGTGCGGGTTCATCGAATTGGAAGTTTACGAACACGCACAGAGTCATCGCTGATAGTAATTGCCGCACCTTCTGTCAGTTCCGTTTCCACAGTCAGTAAAACATCTAGAAGCCTTTGAGCAACTACATCAGGTCTGGCAGAAGATAACCGTAATGTAATCAAGCTAGGCAGTCCATAATTATTGAGGGCTACCAGCAGGGAAAAGTCTAAGTCTTGTGTTAAAATAACTTGACCTTCCACTCTGGCAAGTTCCAAAATCTCCGCGTCGGCAGCAGTGGCAGGTAAAAAGTCTGTAGTGCGTACTATGTCGTAGCCCTGTAACCTTAAAGCCGCAACTGTCAAAGGGGAGATATGAACATCAGCTAGTAAACGCAGACTACTCATGCCGAAGTGAAGCTAACGATATAATCGGATACAGCCCAAGCTGCATAATTAAGAGCCTGACGAATATCTTCCTCCTCTAACTCTGGATAAGCCTCTAAGACTTCCTGAATAGATAACTGACTAGCCAACAGTTTCAGAACAAATCCCACAGTGATACGCATTCCTCGAATCGTTGGCTGTCCAAGACATATTTGTGGATTAACAGTAATACGGTCTAGCTCTTTAATCACTGTGGAACTCCTGAGATAAACTCCTCTTATATTGTTACATACAGCAATGAATTGTTATCGCTTTAACTCTTGTGTTGGCAATGAATTGGCAATTAATCAGAATCAATCTATAGCGTTTCGCTCAAGCCAACCTAAGAGGCTGTTGTGTTGGCGTTGAAAGCTTTGCCGTGTTCTTCTCGAATTTTATGAATTTCTTCAGCATACTTGAGAGTAAACCCGTAGGATTCCGCAGCCTTTTCCGCCGCAATGCGAGACTTAACTAAATAGTCATGGATAGACGTGCATTCCTCCGATAATCTTGTTTGAGTTTTATCTTTTTCTTGCAAAATCTCTGAGTGGATCATAAGTTATTCTCCTCTTTGAATAGTTCAAGTGGTGTGACAATTTCAGGTGTTGACAAACCAAGGCGGGCATTGATAACGCGAATATGCTTCCGTTTGTTAGCATTCGCTAGGTGGTTGCAATTCCAAGTAACGAGATATTGAATGTCGAAATAGCTGGCATAGGCAAGATGTAGAGCGTCGCCCACAAGAGACCTTGGCATGACATAGTTGGCAAGATAAAACTCGACAACTTGTTCAAGAGCAGAAGTCGGCGGTAGTAAAGGAATCCTCGAAACCAAATGAATAATTTCAGCTTTACGCGGATAGTTTCCGTTGGTTAGTTCTTGAAGCACGGCATCCGAAATATATAAATCATAATAACTGGACATCTCCGACCACCACTTCCTTGTGATTTCGGTAAAAGTTTTTAGAGCTTCACGCTCATCAAAGTAATAACTCGGAACCGTGGAATCCAAGTACACTTTTTCTTTCATGATAATAACTGATCGACAAGACTAAATCAAAGCCTGAAGCAGCGGTATGGTAGCCCCCTCTATTCTACTATCCTATCTCTGTAACGAAGTTATTGCACTGTCATGCTTGACCTCGATCATTTCTCAGAGCGATCGCACTTGATCCCATTGAAACTTCTCCATTTTATCCCAAACATTAGCGGTGCGTTACACGCGCGTTAACGCACCCTACAAAATCGGCGATCGCCGTGCATTTTAGGATTTAGGGCAGATTTCAAAAACAAGTTGTGAACGATAGAAGCAGACATCAAATTCTAGAAAAAAATTCATCCGACCCAGTAGTAAAGGTGTATCATCAGACAAGCTCCAAGCAAAAACCAGCCGAACTGGGTTGAAATTACCAATCTGTGCCGAAACCAGTAAACCTCGCGCCTCGATCGAAGCCAAATTACCAGCTAAGATGACAGAGGTTGTCTGCTCTTCCCAAATCGCACCAAGTTGAACTCCAGCGCTGTACGGTAAGACATTAACACTTGCACCCGTGTCTAACAGTGCTGAAAACTCTACGGATCTATCTTGGTATGTCAGAGATATAGGTAGTTGAGGCAAGGCATCGGGGACACCAAACCCATCGAATCCTTCGGTAAAGTTAAATCGTTGGGCGTTACGCATTGTGCGTTGCTTGTTCCGAATCTAGGAGTTGAGCAAGTTTCTGCGCCGCTGCGTGTGAATTAAGCGGCGACGAGAGTAAATATGTTGCTCCTGGCTGTAGGCTTGGCTCCTCGTCCTTACTTAGTTCTGCGATCAGAAATTGCATCACCTTCAACTTGTCTGCACGAGGCAGACTTCTCAAAGTAGGGAATAGCTCTGCTATAGTCATCTGGCTTAGAGGATTGCATTACCTTTCCATTTTCTCATAAAGCTATCTATTCACCGTGCAAATTTCTCATAACTGAGCCATTTTCGAGCCAGTATTGTTTCGTTCAACCCCACCTACAAGATCTGCATTTGAGCGTTGGCAATATGTTTACAGTTCCATGTTAACAGATAAAAGTTGCAGACAGGATGCAGGTGATCGGTTACGCTTCGATATACTGGCAATAGGTGGCTGGTTGGGGAATTGGCAGCCCTTGCTCTTGTAAACCATCCAGATGAAATTGAATCGCTTCTTTCATATTTTCTGTGATTTCCTCTAGGGTTTTACCGGTAGTAACACAACCGGGTAAATCGGGAACATAAGCGGAATAGTTATTTTCAGCTTTTTCGATAATAATCGCATAACACACGATTTCTATTCCTCAATTATTTGATTTAATTTTTCCTTGAAAATCGTTTCTATTTCTTTATAGGACATCGTTTGAGGTGCGGGATATTTAAAACTGTCTTTTTTTCGGCTTAATAATACTTCTAGTGCTTCACTAAAAATAGCTTCTTCGTTTCGATGTTCCGAAAGATACTGACGGAGTTCTGCGTTAGTCATTTCCGAAGGTGATTTTTTCATAATTCAAAGTTACAATTCCCCTGTTCATCGATTAAAATGATTAGAAAGCAATTGACATATAAAGATAGCGGTATTTTTCTATCAAGGAAAAGTTTTGTAAATTTCTCTACGATGTGCGACCCGTTGACAGATGATGGTTTGATTGGGTTTATCAATAGTCAGGCCAATCCTATAATCTGCAACTCTAATTTTATATTTATCTTTATGTCCTTTCATTTTATCGAGATAGCCTAATTCAAAAGGATTATCAGTTTCTAACTCGGAAAATACGATCAACTCAACGCGAGATTGTATGTCTTTTGGCAAGGAGGTTAATTCTTTTAAAAATCTCTTGTTATATTCAACCTTCTACATTTTTATTTTTAAGCAATTCTAAATATTGTAAGGCTTTTTCTTTGTCTAGGATTTGATCATTTTCAACTTCTTCGATGAGTTTTCCTAGTCCGTAATCCTCTAGGATTTCTTCGATTTTTTCAAATTCAGCAATGGGAATTTGAACGGCAATCGGCTTTTGATCTTTGTCTAATACATAGCTTTTGTTAATTTCTAGCATTTGGTTTTCCCTCCGATACAATTCTTAAAAATTGGCTGTAACCTTTATATGTTACATTTTACAAGTCTCGACGCGAGACGCAAGAGAAGATACCACCACCCAATGCCCTCTGGTATTAAACCTATCACCAAGAATGTCCACAAAACAACGCGTAGGGAGGTGTCCTATGGGTGCTTTTATGTCCCAAGTAACATCTTCGTATTTAATCCAAGTGATTCCCCCCACCAGTGATTCCCCCCCTCCAGCGATCCTATTCCTCGCCATCATTCTTCTCTCCGCCATCCTCTTCTTCTCCTCCCAGCGATCCATTCCTCGCCAGCCTACTTTCTCTCCGAAAGTGTTCCAGATTTCTTGATTATAATCTCCCGTCCCGCCGAGATCCCGATAGATTTTCGCCTGTATGGAAAAACCGAACCTGCCTTTAAAACCGAACCAGTCTTTGCTATATTTCACCCATAATTGGTCAATGGTTCGTAAATCTTCGCAGGGAAAATTATCGATATCCTCTACCCTCAGCCATCTCTCTTTCCTGCGGTTGGCAACCTGTAGCATCACTGTCGCAGTTTCCTCGTCCGCTTGCTTCCATTGCTGCCGTTTTAATAAATCTTCTAATTTCCGATAATCGATTCCTTTGGCACTTTTAAGCTGGATAGATGGGGGAGTTTGGGGAACGGAAATAACGGGATTAACGGGTTTTTGAATAGTTGTCTGGGGGACAAAGACTGATGTTTTTATCTGCAAAGCTGACAACACTTCCGAGGCAGATTGATAGCGTTTTTTCGTGCCAAATTCAATTAATTTATCGATAATATTCCCTAACTCATTACTAACAGGATTATTAACTAACGACTGTCGCCATACCCATTGGTGTTCTCCCCCATCGAATAAATCAAAGGGAGATATTCCAGTTAATAAATAAAGGCAAGTTACACCCAAACTATACAAATCACTGGCATTAACTGCCTTACCATTTCCCTGTTCTGGGGCAATATATTCGGCAGAACCGATAATTGTTCCCGTCATGGAACGATTTAAAGGACTGACAAATTTTGCTGCGCCAAAGTCCACTAAAATCAATTTATTATCGCTTTTTCTGCGAATAATATTTTCGGGTTTAATGTCGCGATGAATTACTTGTTTACTATGAATAAATTCTAGAATCGGTAAAATCTCTGACAAAAGATGTTTAATTTTTGCTTCGTTAAATACTCCTTCCTGTTTTAATTCTTGTTCGAGATTTTGTCCTTCGATATATTCCTGCACGAGATATTGTCTCCCGTCATTAGCGGTAAAATAGGCGTAAAGTTCGGGGATTTGTGGGTATCTTCCCAAACTATCTAAACGAATCGCTTCTTCTTTAAATAATTCTGCTGCTTTTTGTAAAGTTCCTGTTCCCTGCGCTGACGGGAAAAATTGTTTAATTACACAATAGGGTTTTGAAGGTTTATCCTCATCTATCGCTTGAAATGTCTTGCCAAAACCCCCTTGACCGATTAATTTTAGCGCTCGATAACGTTCTCTGAGCAGTAATTGAGAACCGCACTTATGACAGAATTTATCCGTGGGGGTGTTTTTGTGCGAACAATCGGGATTGAGACAGAGACTCATAGCCGTTTGACAAGTATGGGAAGATTAACCCCTATTATACTAAATCCGTTGAGTAACGCACAGAAAACGGGTTTCTCCGAGAAACCCGTTTTCTGCTCATGCACTCATGCAAAAGGGGGAATAAATCATCAGTCTTTAAGTAGGTAGGCGTTAAAAATTATCAGACACCACC
Source organism: Microcystis sp. LE18-22.4A (assembly GCF_027531105.1). Taxonomy (NCBI): domain Bacteria; kingdom Bacillati; phylum Cyanobacteriota; class Cyanophyceae; order Chroococcales; family Microcystaceae; genus Microcystis; species Microcystis sp. LE18-22.4A. The sequence goes on along the minus strand of NZ_JAPZRB010000567.1, from coordinate 17,080 downwards.
CTTATCAAGGGGGGACTAAGGGTAGGGTTGATTCATGAATCAACCCTACTATGAATCAAACCTAGGACTAAGGGGCGATCGAACTTAATAACCAGATTTAGTATTATACAAAAAGAAAGCCGGCTAGGGCGACTCTAGTGGGTAAATTTTCTCTGATAATTGGTTAAAAATACCGATAAAAATAGTTTCAGCTAAAATAGGGCAATAGATTTCGATTTAAAGTCTTAGATTGTAAAATCGACAGCAATTTTATGTTACACCCAATCAGCTGAAGCGTTCCACATCCTTGCCTAAAATCTTTGACCGATGCCAAAAAAGTTTTGGCTAAGAAAAATCCTAATCAATGGGTTGACAGCAGGAGACAGGAGGGACTTTTTGATAGTTTTTGTTTTCTTGACTTAATTACCATTTTTAGTAATCTAACCAATAGCCCAAATATCATCGTCTTTTATTTTTAACTTCAAATACTTTCTTTCCTCTAAAAAATCTATTAAAGCAATAGACTGAGGAAATTCTTTTCTAAAGTTATCACTTAGATACTGAAGTAAAGGTTTGGCCAACAAATTAGAAAATTCACCTCGCAAACATCTGTTATACCAATTAATTAGCTCCGATTCAAGTATTATGCCGCGCACTCTTTGTCCCCAACTGATTTGTTGAGCTATAATTTTGATGACATCAGCATGAGCATCACGGCAAACAATAACTATATGATCGCTTTCTACTTTATCGATAATATTTTGAGCTATTTCTTCATCAAGGGTTAAATGTTTTATTTGAATAGCTATGCCAAAATTTGCCCACATATCTAAGCCCCTATCGGCTGCATTCGTCACTCCTACTCTATAAATATGAGCCTTAAATACTCGCTTATTTTGGTTCTTATCTAAACCAAGTAAGGCTTTAGCTAAATCAGAAAACTCGTTTAATAAATCTTGTTTGATTGAAGGTATAGACATTGTGATCTCTGCCTCCAGAGATACTACAATGGTTTCAAATAAACTATAAGCTATAATCTCGTATGCTTTGTCTATACTTCTGCGGATTCCTGCTTTAGCACTAAACTCATCTAATAAATATTTTAAATCAAAACTTTTCTCATTTTGACTTTCTATATAGTCAATTAAACTTGATACAGTAGCTTGTCTTTCACTAAATTTTAAATAAATATAACGTTCTACACCTCCCCGTGTTCGCTTATTTTCTCGATCAAGAATTTCCAGTAACTCAGGAGACATTGCTGTGGTACTCCATACATCATGTTGATATCTAGCAGAAGATGTAGAAACTTTATTAAGCAATCTTATTGTTACTTCATCTCGCCAACGAATAGATTGATTTTGATAAGTCTTTAAATCTAAAACTTTGATATTTTTTTCTAACCGAGATTTTCTAAGAACTTCGGCAATTTGAATTGGCTTATACAAGTCAATTCTAGCTTTAGCAATAATGCTATCAAGTCTCATTTTAGCGTCTTGAATACTTACCACTATCTAAAACTCCTGAGTCGAAAATAAACTTAATTGAGTAGTTCGATTGAACGAGAATGAATTAGTTGATGCTTGCTCAATATCTAACAAAGACTCGATTACAGAATTAACCACAGCAGCTACGCAGGAAATCGCTACACTATTACCCGTTAATTTTCGCATAGTTTGATAACTGCCGACAATTTGATAATCATCGGGAAAACCTTGTAAACGTAGCATTTCTCTTTCTGTTAAGCGTCTTTTCCCATCCACTAACAAATAATTATAGGATGCTCCTGCTCGCAAGGCACAGGAATAGGGATAAGCACTGACATTACCTCCTTTATTTTCGTGCCAGATAGTCGGTTCACTATAAGGTTTTTTCCCCTCTCTTTTCAGAAGGCGACTTTTTTGAATTTTTTCGGAAGCATAATAAAAATCTGAGACATTTTCCTCTAATATTTCCGTTAAACTTGTTCTAGATAAAGCTGGTTTTGGCCAGATAAAACGCCGCGCTTCTCGGAAACCAACGATAAAAATTCGTTCCCGTTTTTGCGGTAAACCAAAATGAAGCGCATTCAAAACCCGATAATCGGTATAGTAATCTAAATCTTGCAGAGTATCGAGAATAACTTCTAAGGTTTTTCCCTGTTGATGTCCCTGCAATTGCTTGACATTTTCCAGAATAAATGCTGCGGGTTGTTTGGCTTTTAAAATACGAGCAATCTCAAAAAATAGCGTGCCTCTGGTGTCTTCAAACCCCTTTAAATCACCACAAATACTAAAGGGTTGACAGGGAAATCCCGCCATTAAAATATCATGATTGGGAATATCTAGGGCAGCAATTTCGGTAATATCTCCCCGGGGTTGGTCGCCAAAATTAGCGTGATAAATTGACCGAGCATCTTTATCTATATCACAGGAAAAAACACAATCAGATTCTAAGTTTTTTTGGCGACAAACTTGTGCAATTGCCACTCGAAACCCTCCCAAACCACAAAAGAGGTCAATAAAACGAATTTTTTCTTTGTTTTTTAGAAGGTTCATTGATAGCATCTGATCGGCAGTATCGCCAATTATGGGAATAATTAAAAAAGAGACGCTTCTAGAAACGTCTCTAGAGGATTTACTTGCGGTTTTAAACCGTTTCTACCAAGGGACGGGTTAACTTATCCAACTGTTGGGTTAACAAACTCAGGAATAAACCCACATCGGTGACGATACCCACGGATTCTACGGAACCTCGATCGCTTAATTTTGTCACCACGGCCGGGTTAATATCAACACAGACCATTTTTACCCCCGCCGGTGTCATATTGCCCACACCGATGGAATGGAGCATACTAGAGAGCATGAGAATCATGTCTGCACCTTGAATCAAGCGCGAATATTCTTCCTGTGCTTTAATTAAATCCATCTCCGTATCCGGAAGCGGACCATCATCGCGAATTGAACCAGCTAGACTGAAGGGGACATTATTCTTGACGCATTCATACATTACGCCTTTTGTCAATACCCCGGCCGATACAGCTTTGGCGATGCTGCCGTGGCGACGGATGAGGTTGATAATCTTGAGGTGGTGACGATGGCCACCGCGCACGGGGATGCCTTTCTGCATATCTACCCCTAAAGAAGTACCCATGATCGCCTGTTCCATGTCGTGAACTGCGATCGCATTTCCCCCCAGTAAAGCGTGAACGTAACCATCGCGGATTAAACGGGAGAGATGTTGCGCTCCTCCAGTGTGAATGACCACCGGACCTGCCGTTACTACCACTTTACCGCCCTGGTCGCGAATTTTACGCATTTCCCAGGCAATCTGCTCGACGGTTAACTCGACTCGGCGCTCGCTGGAAACCCCCGCACCCATAAAGGTAAATTCCTGGGTGCTGTTGCGTTGTTCCCTGGATTCCGCCTGTCGGATAGTACGGATGCCCTCAACTCCCACCATAACGCGATCGCCAGCTTTTAAATCCCGCAGCAGAGTACATTTCGCTGTTTTGCCTTCCGCACCTTCAGTGACGACGATGGCTGCATCCATGCGTTGATTTTCCACCCGCACCCATTCACAGCTAACCCGCACTTCCGTGGGATAGATGGTGCTGACATAAAAATCATCGGGAGCGACCCCATCTTGTGCCACCACTGCGGTATTGACATCACAGATTTCTTGGGGACGAGCGGCCGCACCGAGGTCGATCAATTGTACCATGATCTCCTCCATTACCTCGTGAGAGGGTGCAGAAACCCGCACTTCGGCCGAGGAGGTACTTTGGCGCTCAATCCCTAAGGTGAAGTTTAATACCTTGAAGCTGCCCCCATTTCCCACCACAACATCGAGAGCTTTATTCATAATTCCCGCGTCGAGCAGATGACCTTCTAGCTGGAGAATGCGACTTTCAATGGTGACATTAGCGTGATGGTCTGGAATTAGGGGTTCGGTGGTACGCAGGGTTAAACATTTAGCGGCTCCCCCTGCTTTTAAGAACTCCGTCAGGGGAGTTTGTACCACTTCAAACCCTTTTGACACTAACTTATATTGTAAATCGTCACTAATTTTATTCATGACGATTACTTCACCGATATTCACAGCATTACAAGCAAAGTTAACCGCATCGGCTTCTTCAACGATAATGCGTTTTTCTTCGGGAATTTTTAACTCAATTAACCGATTAGAATAGGCATCAAAAGCATCGGGATAGTAGAGGAGATAACCGCCACTGAGGGGACAAAAACAGGTATCAAGGTGATAAAAACGTTCATCGATTAAACGTAGGGATAAAACCTCGATATCGAGCCATTTAGCGATTAAAGGGTGGGAATCTAACTCAGTTCTGAAGCCATATCCTGCCCATAACCAACGTCCTTCTCGATCTAATAATGCGTCTCCTGCACCTTCAAAGGGTAAATCTTTGGGCAGTTCGTGAACCGTAAAACCGTTATCTTCAAACCACTGCTTAAAATAGGGTTCTTCTCCCTGTCTTTCTTTGTGTAAAAAGCGACTGAGAACGACAGTTTTTTCCAGAACTAAACCTGCATTAGCGGTAAAAACCATGTCAGGCCAGCCTTTTTCTGGTGTGACTAAATCCACGAGCGCCCGATCTTTGAGAACATGATAAAGCTGCTGCCATTGTTGCCTAGCTTTTTCCTGGGAAGATTTGTGAATGTTGCCCTCCATCCAAGGATTAATCACATAATCCACATCGTAATGATCGGGAGAACACATCAAAAAGCGAATAGTTTCAGTCATATTTTTTGACAATGAATATTCAGTATAAGTAGTCTGGAGATAAGTTTAGACCAATCTTCCATTATACTCTACTTTGCGTCGAAACATCACAGACTTAAGATTAGGACAATTCCTGCGCCACAAGCTAAAAACAGCCTGATTTTAGCCGATAACTGACGGCTAGAAGCTTAAATCATTGTAAATCCTGATGTTTAAATAACCCCATAAATTTCGATTTGCGTCCGTGTTCCTTAATTAAATTTTCTCGATAGGTTTGCCATTCTTCCCGTCTTCCCGACATATAAAAGGCATTACGAGCTTTTTTTAGCCATTTAATCGCTTCTTCGTAGCGATCAGCCTTTTTTTCGTCGAGTATCTTTTCCGCAGGAGGACGTGCGCGATCGATCACCCAGTTAGGATCGACGGTAGCAGCCGCATCCATTATCCGCCAAATTAGGTGAGACTGCACATAGGAATTATCAGAAACGACTTTAATTGCATCTCTAACTAAATTTTCGTGGAGAAATATATCAATTTTAGCCTCTGTGGAACGTCCACCGCTAAACTCGCGCAAGTAATCTAACAAGTCTAATTTTAAATCGGGCCAATCTTCCCCCGCTAAAGACTCAATTTTTTGGTAATGGGAAAAGGAAGGTTGGTCTTGAAATGCCTTAATTCTAGCAGCCAAAGCTATATCTATATCCCCTAAAGATTGCGCTAGTTCACTTGTCCAGAGAGCTAATTGATAATAATAATTCCCTGGGAAATTTAGACCACTTCGGGCAATTATTAGGGCGGATTCTGGTGCGGATTCATCCCGTAAAGCTTTGGCCAAAAAGAAGGCTTCATCGTTTTTATTTATCATGTTTTTTGCCGCTGCCATCGCTTCATCAATGCGATCAAGATAGACTAACTTAGTTAGGTATTCTACCACTTGTCCTGAAGCTAAAGCTAGATTCAAATACTCCTGATCTTTTTCCTGTTTCTCGAAAATTTCTAAGCGAATAGAAGTTAATGTTTGGGCATAATCGGGGATATTATCTGACCACATTTCTGAAAAATTAGCCGATTCTCCCCGTAAAATCTTCTCTAAAACTGGATCGTCCCATCCCTGTTGTAAGGCCGCTAAACTCATCTCAAAATCGGCACTCCATTCATGCTGCCATTGCTCCATTTTTTCCCTTAAATCTTGCTTTTCTTGGGGATTAAATTCTTTACTTAAAATTGCCCCAGTTAAAACTCGATCGATTCTGGCACTTAAATCATCATTGACAGCACCGTAATCTTCTAAATTATCCCATTCCTCGATACAGGCGCTAATAATTGCTTCTAAAATAGCGATCGCATTATCCGGTTCTCCCTTTTGATAATAATCTTGGGACTCATCCACTAGGGCATAAATTTCATTAGAAATTGGATCTTCTTCGTAGTAATCTTCTTCGATCGCTCGCAGGGATTGCCGCAGTTCATTACGGACAGTATTACGATAAGCTTTGACATTAATAGTTATCTTCCCTCCCGCTTTATTAACTGGGGTAGCTGGCAATAAAAACTTATCAATTGTCTCGATAATTTCTGGGTGTTTAGCCACTAAATGATTAAGTAATTTTCTTAATTTACTTTCATCGATTGGTGTCAATAACTCCTCTAGGGAGGCTTTTTTAATAATTAATTCTGGTTGACGAGAACAGGTTAATAAAACCGCCACAATATGCTTACACCAACCCTCGTAATCGTAGGGACAGGAACAGGAGACATTCTCAAGATTATCTTGGTTAAAATCCATGGCAACTCGATAGGGTTTAACCTCACTACCATTCACTAAAGCTTGCAGATTTTGCCCCCGTTGCCAAAGAGAAATAACTGCACCGCTATCGTAATAATATTGACCGCGCTGATAGGAAGCATTGGTGCTATTTTGCCGGATAATTTTTTCATTGATAGGAGGAATAGTCATAGTCAGAAAAGGAGAGGATTGGGTGATAAAATCTTGTCTGTGTCAAGAAAACTGCCAGCACCGAGACAGACCACTGCATCAGCAACCGAGTCAACTTATCTTCAGTTTAGCCTAAATGTGCTATAGTAAAGACAGTATGGAAATTAAAAACATTCCTCTGTCCCAAATTCGTCGTCCTTTACCGCGACAAACCGATCCCGAAAAAGTTAATCAGTTGATGCAATCGATCGCTGAGGAGGGATTACGAGAACCGATCGATGTTTTGGAGGTGGATGGTAACTACTACGGTTTTTCCGGTTGCCATCGCTTTGCCGCTCATCAGCGTCTCGGTAAAGAAACAATTCTCTGTCGAGTTCGTCGCGCTCCTAAATCCGTTTTAGCTAAACACATCGCTTAAGCTGAGAAGTCCCATGAATGAGTCCTTATATAAATATCATCGGCAAAAATTAGAGCAGTTAATGGCAGAAATTGGCTGTAAAAATCTGGAAGAATTGAGTCGGTTATCGGGTCTATCTTCTTGGCAATTGCAGAGAGTTCGCCATGGCTTAATCGCCAAATTATCCTCTGAATCTTTGGTGAAATTAGCTAATGCGCTGCAGCTGCCAGTTAGCGATCTCCTCGCTCATTTTCAAATTCCAACTATGCAGCCAGAGGATCATTCAGGGGAATTAAAAATTCTCGAACAAGAGTATCAAAATTTACAGCAAAAATTAGACAAGCAAAAAGAAGAATTAGCCGCAGAGTTTCAACGTCAAAGCATCGAAGCGATCGAATCTTGGTTAGTTCAATGGCCTACGGCCGAGGCCGTTGCCCGCAAAAATCCCGACCTAGCAGCCGTCAAAATCCTCTCCCTAGTTAAACCGATTATGCAGTTACTGGAGCGCTGGGGAGTGCAACCAATTGACAGTGTCGGTGATCATGTGAGTTATGATCCGCAAATCCATCAATTGATCGATGGTCAGGCAGAAATCGGTACACAAGTTCTAGTGCGTTATCGGGGCTATCGTCATGGGGAAAAACTACTTTATCGTGCTAGAGTAAGTTTAATTAAAGTAGAAATGCCAGAAATTCAACCAGTAGAAACAGAAAATGTCACCGCTTAAAGTGATAATTCTTGCAGAGCTTTGGTGATGCGAAAAATTCCCCCGTGGTCTGCTTTTATCGAAAAAATCGGGTCTAAAACCTCGCCTTAAGACGAAAAGTTTTTGGAGCGGGGCATAAATCCCCATTACAAAACTAATGGCTACTTGATAACCGCCCCCTGAACGGTTAAAATGATATCATAAGTGATTCGGAGGGAAAAATATGTCAACGCCCTACGATAACTGTTTTGACCACATTACTGATCGTCCAACGAAATTCTGTTCGCCAGCAATGGTTACAGATGGTTTGCGGAGGTTTATTTGTTGCCGATGTTAGGATACTACTATTAGCGACGCTTAAGCGAAACCCAACCGCACTAAACCTCACATTTTAGCATATATTTCGTAAATGTGCTAATATTTAACAGTAAAGCCGTCGTTCTACGACGGGGTTTCAGACCCAAAATTTTCGATGAAAGCAACGATCCGAAACGTTAAAATTAGCGAGATTCCCACAGCGATCGAGCAGTTAGGTTTGTCTGCTCATGCGTGTGTCGATTTCACAATCGAGAATCATGAGATGACGGGGAACGAACAGGACGAAACCACCCAAGCCTTGATGGAAGTGGTGAATGAAATTCGTGCTTATGCCAAGAGTCAGGGATTGACTGATGAGAAGTTGGAAGAGCTTTTAGTAGATGAATCGTGAACCCATTGTTATCGATACGAACGTCTTGATAAGCTTCGCCTTAAGCAGTACGACAACACCAGCTTTGGCTGTAGAATACGCGATTAATAACTTTATTATTCTGCAAAGTCCCGCAACTATATGCGAGTTGGTCACAAAACTTCTTCTCCCAAAGTTCGAGAGGTACATTACACTGGAGCAGCGCCGACAACTGCTAGTAAGAATTTTGGAAATTTCGCTGCTGATTAGACCTACTGACCACACTGAAATTTGCCGAGATCGAGACGATAATAAATTCCTAAATCTGGCAACCAGTGGGGAAGCACGCTATCTCATTACTGGTGACAATGATTTGCTTATACTGCAACGCTATGGGAAAACAGAGATCGTTACACCAAGGGAATTTTTAAAAATTGTTCGGCGGTGAAGTACAAAAAATCCAGTTTGAGTGAGATGATCGAAAGAACAACATCGATATGGAAAAACACGGGATAGACTTTAATTTTGCCAAGACAAGTGACTTAAGCAGTAGGTTGGGTTGAGCAATAATAACTTTTGTCTGTCAAATATTAGTGACGCTTGAGCGAAACCCAACCACACCAATGTCGTCAATAATGTTGGGTTTCTAACTGGGATTGGTGCGTTACGCTAACGCTAACTTTTATCTCATCGGTAAAGATTGCAATCCAAAACAGAGACCTTGACAGACTCTTGTTAGGAAATTTAAGTCCAAAGTAGCGATTGTATCCCGAGAACTATGATAATAGGGATTACGCATATTAGCCGTATCTGTCACCATAATTGCCGAATAACCGCGACTCCAAAAAGGAGAATGATCGCTGCGTCGAGTATCGGGGACGATATAACCTCCAAAAATTACCGGCAACCATTCGCAGGGAGTCTGATTTTCTCTCATGACTCGACTGAGAAAATTTAAATCCTTGCGGGTTTTGAGATTGCCAATCAAAGCGATAAAATCCCCAGTGTTGGGGTAAAAATATTCTAGAAAAGCTGGATATTTTTGAGAATGGGGATTTTTATCACAGTAACCGAGCATTTCTAAGGATAACATTAACCTTAAATCCTGCTTAGTTTGTTTTAATTTTTCCGCGTAGGCAATGCTCCCCAGTAATCCGTATTCTTCTAGATCGAAGGCAATTAAACGAATTGGATAATTAGCCTGATTCTCCCCAAAAAACCTCGCTAATTCTAATAATACCGCTAATCCCGTGGCGTTATCGTCAGCCCCCGGCGACCCCGGCACCGTGTCATAATGAGCGCCAATTAAAATCGGAGGTTTTTGACTGTTGTTAGGCAAATCCAAGATTAAATTTTCGTAAACTTTTCCCTGAAATGAGAAAAAATGTGATTCAACTTTTCCCCAATTGCCTAACTCTTGCCGCAGGTATTCTCGCACATAAAAATGTCCTTGACTAGAGAAAAAAGGGTTTCTTTCTCGGACAATTTGTTCTAGGTGTTGGCTTAAGCGATCGCTAAGAAGATCAAACATTGATAGCAGCAGATAATTTAATCAAAAGAGCCAATGGATAGAGAAACTGAGGGAAAAATCGGGGAGAATAATAATTGTTAATTATAAAATATTCTGTGGAGCTAAAATCATGACAAATCTCCAGTGGACTAGCTATGATTGTATCGTTGTCGGGGCGGGATTAGCAGGATTAATCGCCGCGCGTAATCTCCAGAGGCGAGGTCATCAAGTTCTGGTAATCGAAGCGCGAAATCGTTACGGTGGCAGAATGTCTGGTCAATATCTCCCCTCCGGACAGTGGATCGATCGAGGTGGTCAGTGGGTGGGTCCAACCCAAGAGCGTTTTTTAGCTCTCCTCGACGAGTATAAAATACGTCGTTTTCCCTCTCCCAATCAGGGAAAAACCGTCCTAGTCTTTAACAACAAACGCTATGAATTCAATGGTTTTTTTCAAGGTTTCCACGAGGGAGAAGTACCCGATATCGGCACGGAAGAATGGCAAGATGCGATGTCAGCATGGGCGCGTTTTCAAGAACTAACCAAAACCCTACCTTCAGGTTATCCCCAAAGCAACGATCACACCAAAAAACTAGACAGTAAAACTTTTGCCCAGTGGATTGAAGAAAACACCAGCACAGATTTTGGTCAATGGTATTTTGCTTATATGGCGCGTGCAGTGGGTTTTCTCGGGCCGGCCGAACCCAACCAAGTCTCACTGCTGCACGTTCTTTGGGGACAAAATTGCGCCCCTCAGGCCGAACATCCAGAAGCCGAACTGATCCATGGCGGAGCCGGACAAATTCCCGACAAGATCGCAGCGGAGTTAGGAGAGCGAATTCGATTGGGGGAACCAGTTTTTCGCCTTAATTATGACTCGGCCGGTGTCACCATAGAAACCACCCAGAACACTTTTACCGCCAAATTTGCCATCATTGCCATGCCGCCCCATCTTGCCGGCCGCATTATTTATCATCCCCCGCTGCCACCCCAGCGACAACAACTAACCCAACGAGTACCGATGGGATGCTGCGCTAAAATCCTGATTTCCTATGAGCGACCTTTCTGGCGAAAACAGGGACTAGCGGGACTTGCTCAAGGGAATTGTCAATGGTTGGAACTCTGTGCCGATAGTTCCGATCCCGAAACCGGTGTCGGGGTAATCGCCACCTTTGTGGTTGGCGATCGCTATAGTCGTTGGCGCTCGATGAGTAGTCCGGCGCGCCGTGCCGCCGTCCTCTCGGATTTAGCTATTTATTTCGGTCAAGAGGCCCTTTTCCCGATCAGTTACGATGAGGTGGATTGGCCCGGGGATCCCTGGACTGGTGGCGCATATTCCGCTTTTATGCCCCCCGGAGTCTGGACAAGTTTCGGCGAGGCTCTTTTTACTCCCGTCGGACCGATTCACTGGGCCGGCACAGAAATGGCCGATCGCTGGCCGGGATTTTTTGAGGGAGCGATCCGCACCGGTGAGGCAGCGGCCGATCGAATCGCCTTCCTTTTGCGGGAAAAATGAGCATCTACAGGGCTAGGACAACTTTTAGGTCAAAAAAGTCATCATAGTCAAGTTTCGGGGCTAATAGGGCAGAAAAATCCTAAATCATCACTATTTCGCCCTGGTAATGTTCGACGAAATATTGGACACGATGACGATATTCTTTAATTGTCCGATCGACCCATTCCCGCTGCTCACTGTTAGCATAGATATGTACTAAAGGTTCTCCGGCATCGGGTAAAATCAATACCCAGTCATCATTAAGGGGATTAATCACCTTCACCCCATCGATCAACTCTAGATTATCGGTAGCGTGAGTTTCCACCAGATAGCGCATCAGAGAGCCCTTGACTTTCCAAGGACAGCGCACCGCCGTATTCTTATTATAAATGCGCGGTAACTCGGCCCGCACCTGAGCTAGAGAACGTTCCTGAATGGTTAACATCTCCAAAAGTTTCGCCACGCTGAACATGGCATCGAAACCGGGATGTAATTGCGGAAAAATAAAGCCAGTTTGCCCAGATCCTCCTAAAACCACATTAGGATTGGTTTGACATCCTTCCATTAAAGCGCTAGGACTGGCTTTTGTCCGCACCACCCGGCCATCGTGACGACGTGCGATCTGTTCCACTGCACTAGAAGCATGAACCGGCACTACCACTGTACCGCGCGGATGGGCGGTCAGAATTGTATTCACCATTAGAGCAGTTAATTGTTCCCCGCGAATCGATAAACCACTCTCATCGACGAGGACTAATTGTTCCCCGTTGGCCGAAACTTGTACGCCTAAGTTCGCTTTCAGGGCCTCCACCACATGGCCCAATTGATGGATCAGTAACTCTCTTTCCTGCATGGAAAGGGCATTCTGACGTAAACTGGCATTGAGAACCACGGCATCACAGCCAAATTTAGCCAGTAATTCTGGTAAAATTGCCCCTGAGACTCCGTAGGCGTAATCAATGACAATTTTGGAGCTACTATTGCGAATGGCCTCCACATTTAGCTGAGTTTCAAAGGTTTTGCGGTAATTATCGAGAATATCAGCCGGATAGGACATACTGCCGATTTCCTGCATTCCCACCCGTCGCAGATCTTCTTTGAAATAGGCCCCTTCGATTTTCTTTTCCTTGGCTTTGGAAACATTAATTCCTTTTTCGTCTAAAAACTCGATTAAGAGAAAATCCGGGCGATCGGGATGGATACGGACGTGAATGCCACCGACTACGTTTAATTTAGCCACTAAAGTCCTGGAAATCGGTAAAGCATTCGCTTGTAGGTTTTGGATATTCACCCCCACGGACATTAAACCGGCAATCAGCGATCGACTGACCATGCGCGAGACACTACGTTGATCCCGGGAGACGATTACCGTTGACCCCGGTTTCAGAATGGAACCGTAGGCTGCCCCCAGTTTAACGGCGAATTCGGGCGTGATATCGATGTTAGCGAGTCCCGATACTCCTCGTTGACCAAAGAGGTTTTTATGGGCAGTATTTCCCCAAATCAGGTTAATATTTAGGATGGCTCCCGATTCGATCTGTTTACTCGGCCAGACTCTGACCCCGGAATTGATCTGCGCTTCTTCCCCCACGATCGATAATTGTCCGATCACCGCACCTTCGTGTACCTGGGCCCGTCGATCGATTCTGGTTCCCCTAGCGATCGTACAAGCGGCTAAATTGACCTCATCCCCGATCACCACACCATTCCAGAGGATGGGACGTTTCAGATCGGAACCAGCACCGATGGTGACATTATCGCCGATAACCGAACCCCTCTCGATCAGAACATTTGCACCAACGCGGCAATGATTGCCGATCATGGCCGGGGCCTCAATGTGGGCGCTAGGATCGATATAGGTATTAGTACCGACCCACACCCCGGGGGATTTTTCTCGATAGGGAAATTCTAGGTTAACTTTGCCGGATAAAGCGTCGTATTGCGCTTCTCGGTAGGCCTCCAGATGACCGACATCGCACCAATAACCATCGGCCACATAACCATACATAGGTTCGCCCCTTTGCAGCAGCAGCGGAAACAAATCTTTAGAAAAGTCGGCTTCTTCTTTGTAGGGGAGATAATCGAGGACTTCTGGTTCGAGAATATAGGTTCCGGTGTTGACGGTATCGGAAAAAATCTCGCTGGTGGATGGTTTTTCGATAAAACGGCGAATTCTGCCTTCTTTGTCGGTAATCACTACCCCAAATTCGATCGGATTGGCAACCCGCGTCAGGACGAGGGTTGCTTTCGAGTTTTTACTTTTATGGAATGCGATCGCTTTTTGCAGGTCAAAATCGGTGATACTATCGCCACTAATCACCAGAAAGGTATCATCTAACCATTCGGCAATATTTTTCACACATCCTGCGGTGCCTAGGGGTTGATCCTCCTCCACAGCGTAGGTGATTTTTACCCCAAAGTCGCTGCCGTCTTGAAAGTAGTCGCGCATGACATCGGGGAGATAGTGCAGGGTGGTGATAATTTCGGTAATGTCATGCTTTCGTAGTAAATTGATAATATGTTCGGCGATGGGACGGTTGAGAATCGGTACCATCGGTTTGGGAAGATCACAAGTAAGCGGACGTAATCTTGTCCCTGAACCACCTGCCATTAATACCGCTCGCATAATTTCCTCCCAAGGCTATCTTTTCGCCGTTTTTAAATAGTTTTTCCAAATTATGGCTTTAGTTTCCCGACCTCGATCGAGCCAGTTCCTAACCGGCATTCTAACACCGTCCCCCCGATTCAGAACAATATTTTCTTTTCCCAAGTCGGCAAAACCCAAGCTTAAAATAGGAGATGTGAATTCTCTAAATTCAAGGATGAGATGGCATGAGACTGGTTATTTTTATCTTAATAATTGTTTATGGTGCCGGTGGTTGGAAATTCTGGAATGGGTACAGAAGCACTAATTTTAGTCCCAGTTTACCCAATCGTTTAGCTCTAACGCTGTTCTGGCCGCTTCTTTTGGCTGTTAATCCCGCCTACCGCAAGAATTTTCAAAAAGCCCTCAAGGGCAAATAAAATTAACATACTGCCAATGTCACGGCCATAAAACAGAAAGTGGGTGGGTATCGAGGCGTTTTTTAGCCGATTAGTCGAGATTACCCCCCCAAAAAAAACCCTAAATAGGGTTTGCGGCAAAAAGTTTTTCGTGGGGGTAGGGTGTGGGGTTTTACCCATTTTCAGGTGGTCAATTACCTAATTTTCAGGGAAAAAGTCCCGGAATTTTCCCCCCAATCACTCCAATGGTCGGCACTTTTTGAGGGAAAAAAGTCTAAAAACCTTATCCAACAAGGTTGTTAGATTTATTCAGCAAACCCTAAATAATCCACGGCAATCAACAGTTTAGCCGTGGATGTCTTATCATGGTTAGGGAAAAAATTGGGGTCGTAGCTCAGTTGGATAGAGCGAGTGCCTCCTAAGCGCTAGGCCGCCGGTTCGATCCCGGCCGATCCCGCCTTTTTCAGTGATCAGTGAACAGTAAACAGTAAACAGTGAAAAGATGCTGGGAAACTGCTATTTATAGCGCTTTTCACGTTACTGAGGTATCGACAAGTTTTGCCAACAAAGGGCTTAAGCCCCTTGCCCATGCCTCATTCTGATAAAAACTGCTATAGCATCAACCCCATTATCGAAATATTTACGGGCTTAATTAAGCCCGTAGGCACGGCTACGGGCAACTTCTAGAGGTTAGGCTTGATCGCTTCTGTTCTTGTTAATCTGTCGGATGATTTCAATCATTTGAGCGTGTCGATCATCCATTCTCTCTAGATGCCGGTAAAAATCGGCTTGAGTCTCATAAAAATCTGATTGTGCGCTTGCTATTCGAGCTAGGTAATCGTAAAGCCCTTTTTTCTCCTGTTTCCGTTCCTCGCGGTCACTAGCGACGGCATCAGCTAGGGCTTGAATAGCGCGAGCGTTCGATTCCACTATTCTCTCGATCCGCTCTAATCTGTCTTCTGACATTTTGGTAAACTCCTAATAGACTAATTCTTGTCCCCCACCGATGCCCGTCGGATGGGGGAATAACTTTAATTATGGGCTTTTCGATGCCAACGCTGATCCGATTTCCTAAATTCCCACTGTAATGCGATCTCATCAGGAGTCTTAATCTTTCCTGACTATTACCAAGTCAGGGAGACAAAATCAAGGGTTTTCCCGTTACAGGAAAACCCACATATAGCACTTTTCACGTTACTGAGGTATCGACAAGTTTTGCCAACAAAGGGCTTAAGCCCCTTGCCCATACCTCATTCTGATGAAAACTGCTATAATACTGCTCACTTAAAACTCAAAACTTAAAACTGATCACTGATCACTGATAACTGATAACTGATCACTGATATTTATCTTCTCATTCTGCCCTTAACTTGATACCAAAGCCTTCTTAAACGTAGATCGAGAGAAAAACCCCGACGGGTGGGAATAACAATCGTGCCACCGATGCGATCGTGGAAAGCTCGGTTCAATTGCTCATCACCGATCGCCATACCACAATCGGCGAAAAGGGGCGAAGATAGTAAAATCAAACTTAAAGGATTGCCAAAAAAAGTATTTAACCCTAGCATCATTAAAGCTGCCCCCCCACCAGCGATCGCCTCTCTTTTGCTTAACTCCAAAATTCCGGGTAAACGCTGAAGTCGTAGATCGATGATCTTCATATCCAAGGCCCAACGGCCTAAACTCTGACCCTGATTCTGCGCGACTAATAACACCCGCAAACACCACCAGATCAGGAGAAAAAGGAAGAATTGCAGTACAGGTGAACTGTTAGCAAAGGAGCTTAAAAACCAGATCGAGGCAAAGTCGATCAGGAAAGCATAGGCCCGACGATCTAAGGGAATTTTCGGAAATTTTTGCGGTAGATTATCTTCAGGTGGGATGGGGTAAACCATAAACTAAATTCTCGGAAAAATCCTGCTGTTTATCTTCTACTCTAATCGGGAAATTGGCAATTCTAGAGTGAGTGGAACGAACCACAGAGACACAAAGGACACAAAGATTGATCGCTATTATATAAGTTAAACTTATCACACAAAGAATAAGAGAGCCAGAGATTTAGGCTACCATTGAGCAAAGGTAGCCCAGAATACAGGGATAATCATGGAGCAAGATTCATTAACAACGGAGGTTATTCTAACCCATCCGCGGCAAAGTTTGGGAGAGATACAGTTGGATTGGATGCCACAACCGGGTAATTATTTGGCATTGAAAGGACAAACCTACGCAGTTTTGGAACGTCACCACCAGTACCAATACAAGATTGGTGGCTATTGTTTACGCAAAATTTCCCTTTATGTACAAACTGCTCCCACTCCGAACGAAAAAAGTTTGATTGAAGGACGTTGGGTGATGGGGGATGCTAGTTGTCGTTTTAACGCCAGATCCGAACTGTTGCGCTGTGCGATTAACCCCCCAGGTCCCTGTCAAGATTGTCGTTTTTACGAAACTATTAACCCTTAAAAGAGCCTTTTTTCGGGAACAATCTGGCTATTTTCCCCTAGCTAACCGCTATATTGATCAATCGCCTTTGACATCCTCGCCGCCGTAAAACGGACGGCGATTCCCAAACCTCACGATTTAGGTTTCTGCTTCTTTCCCGAAGGATTTTTCGCACCTGCCTTAACAGATTTACTCTGTTCTGGTCTTATGGTCGCTCTACAGACTGACA
>NZ_JAPZRB010000442.1:0-9010 GCF_027531105.1 Microcystis sp. LE18-22.4A | reverse complement strand
CTTAGCATAGAAGACTGAGTAGTATGAGTTACAGCAGAGTTGGTTTGTTAATTTTGTCCATCAGTGTAATTCCAGCTAAATCTCTCACTTTTTTCCGTTATCAATTACTAAGGAGATTTCGATGGCTAAACAATATATGCCCCTTGAAGATTGCTCTGGGTCTGCGGTATTGGGTGGAGAAATTCCGCAATTACGTCCCCCAGCATTTTCTGATAACTCAAAATATACCACATTTACCTATACCTATTATCCAGAGGGATTGGAAATTTCCGATAGCTATATCTATTATCCAGGAGAATCAGAAATTTCCGAAGCCCTTGCCAGGGAAATCACTACGTTCGCCGTTCCCCCGACAAATTATCCAGAGGGATTGGAAATTTCCGATAGCTATATCTATTATCCAGGAGGATCGGAAATTTCCGAAGCTGTTGTTCCTAATATTAGCACTCGTCTCTTCTATGCGCTCAAAGCAATCATAGCATTTTTCATCAGAATGAGCCATGGGCAAGGGGCTTAAACCCTTTGTTGGCAAAACTTGTCGATACCTCAGTAACGTGAAAAGCGCTATAACTACACATCTAAGCCGCCGACATCGTCTTCATCATCAGGAGGGGCTGTAACATTCAAGAAAACGGGTTTCTTAAAGAAACCCGTTTTCTGGTTTAAAATGATCAACCCCTCCAATTAATGAAGGGTTAATTGAAGTTTTCATTGATGGTTTCAGGTTAGAGAACGCAGCCTACTATAGGCAAAGGAACAGGGAATAGGGAACGGGGAAAAGGGCGGCTCTCTCTCAACAAATTTGGGGGGCTATTCCCTTAAGTTGACAGCAATGGAATGCTTGCGCCCTCCCCTAGATAACTCTGCTTATCACCACAAGTACGGGATAGCCTAAATGTTAATTTTTATTAAATTGTCATGCAGAATACATTATAGGGGGGGGTAGTGTGTATCGTTAATTAAAGGTCGCCTTTGGGGTTGGGTTACGTTGTCCCTCAACCCAACCTAATTGTCCAAAATAAAGATTTTTTGAGCTAAATTGATGTTTAATTTTGGTGGGTCAAGCAAAATACGATTTGATGGATTCTATTACTCTGAACCCTATGAAGAACACTTTGGGGAAGTAGATTTTCTGCGGTTTTACCGTGACGGTTCTTGCATTAAGCACTGGACTCAATCAAACGACATCGACTTCATCATGCAGTACATTGACGTACCAGCAGCTAGACATGGCCAGAACACTCTATCTGGATGGGCTGGAACATTCAGCGTTAATCAAGGAGACCTCTTTATAAACTTACTAGGCGGGTCCGGCGGTAAAGAATTTTATGAGGGTGTAATATTGCCAAATGGAGATCTAAAAACTAACTGGCAACTGACTCCTTCCAATCCTTCTTATGGGCCTCGCCGTCGTTACCAATTATATTTTTGGTTTCGTCCTCATCGTTTTTGGCAGCGATAGTGCGATCGCAGATTGTGTAGAGAGTTTGTAGGGTGGGCAATGCCCACCTTACTTCAAGGTAAAATAGAGCTAAGGAAGTTAGTAGAGAGAGAATGCTATTTTGCCAGCTATGAGCCAAACTTTACCTAAAACTGTTAATTTCGAGGAATTCGTCCTTTGGCTGCCTGAAAATTCGGGAGTGCGTTATGAGCTACACAAGGGAAATATTATTGAAATGGCACAACCCGCAGGAGAACACGAGGAAATCAAAGGATTTTTAACTGTTAAACTCAGTGGAATAATTGATAGACTAGGGCTTCCTTATTTAATTCCTAACCAAGCGATTGTCAGACCTGCTGGTAAAAATTCTGGTTATTTTCCCGATGTATTAGTGCTAAATCGAACCAAGCTCGCTCAGGAAAAATTATGGAAAAAAGAATCAATCCTTAGGGATGGTGCATCTATCCCTCTGATCATTGAAGTGGTATCGACTAACTGGCGTGATGATTACTACTTAAAATTTGCTGATTATGAAGAAATGGGTATTCCTGAATATTGGATTGTCGATTATGCAGCCTTGGGTGGGCGTAATTTTCTCGGCACTCCTAAACAACCGACCATCTCTGTTTGTCGCTTAGTTGAGGAAGAATATCAAATTCGGCAATTTCGAGACAGTGATCGCCTAATTTCTCAGACTTTCACGGAATTAAATCTCACTGTCAATCAGATTTTCTTAAGTCTGTAGGGTGTGCATCGTCCACCTTACTCTTTTCGTTTTTTTCTTCAGTTTGAGTGGTTGATTTTGCCGCTTAAAATCCGCAATTATTGCCTTTATTTGCTCAATATGATGGGGTTTTAAGCCATTAAGCTCAATTTATTTTATCGCTTTCGTGTTCATGTTCTCAAGGTCGTTACTAAGACAAGATCGTAAACTAAGACGCATTTTAAATGAGAGAAATTTGGGGATCCCTATTTATTTTTTTAGTCTGTCCCATAATCGGGGGATTGCCTCTGATCGATTGGATAAATTATCTCGTAACTGGACGTAAATTATCCCAATTAGGTACTGGTAATATCGGTGTAACTGCCGCTTTTTACCATGGGGGTAAATTGGTGGGAATTTTGGCGGTAATTTCGGAAGCAGCCAAGGGAATTATCGTTATTTTCCTAACCCGTTTATTTTTTCCCACCGGCTCTTCTTGGGAATTATTAGCTTTAATTGCCTTAGTCATGGGGCGCTATTGGTTAGGAAAAGGTGCGGGAACTACTAATGTTTTCTGGGGATTAATCGTTCACGATTTTGTCGCTGTTTTTCTCACCTCAATCATTAGTGGGATTAGCTTTACTATTTTTCGAGAAAAATCTACGGGTAGATTGGTAGGATTATTTTTATTAGCTTTAATTCTCACCTTGCGCCGTCCCCACGATTCAGGTTATATTATAACTGCCATTGCTTTAGCCTGTTTATTAGGGGCAATTTTTCAAAAAATAGCCGACGATTTAGACTTACCCGAAGCAAGTGTTAACAATGAATCAAAAACTATGTTTCGTTTTTTTCGTGGAGATCGATCGATCCAAACCCTTGATGACAATCTGACGGCCTTAAAAGTGGGACAAAAAGCCGCCACTTTAGCCGATCTTAAGCGTGCCGGTTATCCCATTCCTAGGGGTTGGATTTTACCCCCGGGGGATGATCCACAACCGTTAATAGAATCTCTTAATCCTGATATAAATCATCCCTTAGTCGTGCGCTCTTCCGCTATTGGAGAAGATAGTGAAACCGCCTCATCTGCGGGACAATATACCACAATTCTTAACGTCATCGATCGAGAAAATTTAGCGGCGGCGATTTTAAGTTGCCAAACCTCCTATAATAGTCCTAATGCTGTTAATTATCGACTCGATCGAGGTCAAGAAAACACGGCCATGGCTGTGTTAATCCAAGAACAAATTCGAGGAGTTTTTTCGGGAGTTGCCTTCAGTCGTGATCCGATTAATCCTCTCAGTTTAGATGTGGTTATTGAAGCTTTACCCGGAGATGCCACCAGAGTTGTATCGGGAAGAATCACCCCCGAAAGTTATCGAGTTAATTTAGAAGAAAATATTATCATCGGAGCGGGAGATATTCCCCCGGCTATTATTCAACAGGTAGCTAATCTTTGTCGGCAATTAGAAAACCTTGATCATGGCATTCCCCAAGATATAGAATGGACTCATGACGGACGAAAATTATGGTTATTACAGTGCCGTCCTATCACTAATTTACAGCCAATTTGGACAAGAAAAATCGCGGCTGAAGTTATCCCTGGGGTGATTCGTCCTTTGCCTTGGTCAATTAATCGTCCTTTAACCTGTGGAGTTTGGGGAGATATTTTCCAGTTAGTTTTAGACAAAAAAGCTCTCGATTTGGACTTCAATGAAACAGCGACTTTACACTATCAAAGAGCCTATTTTAATGCTTCTTTGTTAGGAACAATTTTCCGTCGCATGGGATTACCTCCAGAAAGCTTAGAATTCCTGACCAAAGGGGCAAAGTTTACCAAACCACCTTTAACGGCAACTTTGGCTAATTCCCCTGGTTTATTAAAACTTTTAGGACGGGAATTACAGTTAGAAAAAGACTTTAGCCAAGATCAAAAAAACTATTTTATCCCGACGCTCAAAAAAATTAACGCTACTGCCCCAGAAGCTTTATCTTCAGGGGAGATTTTAGAGCAAATTGAGGAGATTTTAACCGTCTTAAAAAAAGCCACCTATTATAGTATTCTTGCCCCTCTTAGCTTCGCCTTGCGTCGCAGTATTTCGCAAGTACCTTTTGAGAAATTGGATAACTCCCAAGCGCCAGAAATAGCCTCAATGCGATCGCTATCTGAACTGAGAAAAAATACGATCAATCGAGATTTTGACTCAGCTTTTTCCCTCTGGTTAGAAACCTACGGTTATTTAAGCGAAGTGGGGACTGATATTTCCATACCGAGATGGCGAGAAAATCCCCAAGAGCTGCTACAACTCCCCTTAGATAGTCCGGGTAATAATAGCCATAAAAAAGTTAAATCTTCCCACAATGTCCAAAAAAGATTAAATATCAAAAACCAAGTGACTGAAATTTACTCCCGTCTTTTAGCTCACCTACGCTGGCATTTTCTCGCTTTAGAAACCCTCTGGTTACAGCAGCAAATATTATCGGAGACGGGAGATATATTTTATCTAAATTACTCAGAAGTTACCCAGTTAGGTCAGAATAATAAAATCGCCAATCTTAACCAGATTATCCGCCAGCGTCGCCAACAATTCCAAGAAAACTCTCAATTAACCGATATTCCCTACATCGTTTATGGACAACCACCGAAAAGAGAATTTTTAGTTTCAAATTTAACTGCCAAAAAACGCTTACAGGGAATTGCCGCTAGTGGGGGGACAGTGGAGGGACGAATCAAAATTATGCCCAGCTTACAAAATCTAGAAATTGCCCCTAATACTATTCTCGTTATTCCCTATACTGACTCAGGATGGTCGCCTTTATTATCCCAGGCTGTGGGCATTATTGCCGAGGTGGGGGGACAATTATCCCATGGTGCTATTATTGCCAGAGAATACGGAATTCCCGCGGTTATGGATGTGCATAATGCCATGAAATTGTTAAAAGATGGTCAATTAATTCGTCTCGATGGCAGTCAAGGAATTATTGAAATTCTCTAGGCATTAGGGGACAGGGTGTGGGGTGTGGGGTGTAGGGTGTAGGGTGTGGGGTGTAGGGTGTGGGGAGTTTTCTCAGTTAACTGATAACTGATAACTGATAACTGATAACTGACTTCTAACCCAATGTTGCTCAAAGATAAGCAAAAATTATCTATGAACTCCAAAAACTTGAGAATATTTAAATTAACATTTCGCAATATTTACAAATTCTTAAGAATTAATTGAGAAAGATTTTTATTTAACAACGATGTTATGATGGTTACAGCGATTTTACTGAATTTCATAGTGGGGTATTCTATGCTTTTTTGGGCAGCAACGGTTGAAACCCTTGCCACACCTAGAAGGTAATCCTCATTAAGACAGGTAAATGAGTCAATTTCACCCACAACGATGATCTTTTTTTTGTGTAGTTTTATTGCAAAAAAAAAGTTTTTCTGACAAAAAGCACAAAGTATGAATTAGGAAGTGGGGTAGTGGGGAAGTGGGTTGATGGGGTAGTGGGGTAGTGGGGTAGTTCGGAAGTTATCTGCTATTTTCCAATAAAAATCTTCTTTCGGCGCGAACAATTGCCTCTCTAGTGGCTAAAACTGCTTCTGTATCCACCGAAAGAGAATTCACACCCCAAGCAATCAGATCATCGATAATTTCAGGATACTGAACGATGGCCATGCCGCAAACGGAACAGGGAATCTGTAAAACTTTTGCTTGAGTGATAATTTGTTTTAAAGCTGCCCTGACTGCGGGATGACGGGCGTTAAAATATTCTGAGAAATGTTCTCGATCGCTACCTAAAAGTAATTGAGTTAAATCATTAGTACCAATAGCGATTAACTGTACCCCCGCTTGCACATAATCCGCTAATTGAAAGATTACCCCCGGTACTTCCACCATTATCCCCAATTGGAAAGAAGGGACTTGAGTGAGTAAAGCCGATTGTACCCGTTGCCGGCAGAAAATAAATTCCTCAACCCCGCGGACAAAGGGAAGCAGTAAATTAATATTGGTGGCGCTGGTGGTTTGTACCCGTCGTAAAGCTTGCAATTCTAGATCGAATAGAGTCGGATCTAATATATAACCATGGGTTCCCCGACTGTCTTGAGCCGAATGTTGAGCATCAAAAGAACGGTAAAATAAAGGCTTAGGTTGGATACTAAGGGCAAATTGTGCGATTAAATCACTTAATCTCTCGATCAATGCTTCTTGATGCTCTGGTGTTAACCATTCTTC
Source organism: Microcystis sp. LE18-22.4A (assembly GCF_027531105.1). Classification (NCBI taxonomy): domain Bacteria; kingdom Bacillati; phylum Cyanobacteriota; class Cyanophyceae; order Chroococcales; family Microcystaceae; genus Microcystis; species Microcystis sp. LE18-22.4A. The sequence goes on along the minus strand of NZ_JAPZRB010000442.1, from coordinate 2,643 downwards.
TAGATTACGCTGAGAAAGTAAGTCTAAAATCATCCATTCTGAGCGCAATAAACCGATCCCATCAATAGGCAGTTCTCGGATTCCGGCAATACTTTCAGTTTGACTGAGATTAACCATCAAACGGGTAGCAATTGCCGTCCCGTCGGTTTCTCTGGGGGGTGGTGGGGGTAAGGAAATCTGTTCCTGAGATGCTAGAGAAATAATTCCCCTCGTACCATCTACTAAAATTATCTCCCCTGAGCGGATAATTTCCGTGGCATTTTTCACCCCGACAACGGCAGGAATGGCTAATTCCCGGGCTAAAATGGCTCCATGGCTAGTTAATCCCCCCTGTTCCGTGATCATTGCTCTAATTTGGCGTAAATGGGGCAGTTTTTGGGGAGGTAAATTAGTAGTAACCAGAATGCAATCCTGAAAAGTTGCCTCTGGGGAGTCGAAATTGCTGATCACTTTTGCCACTCCCGATGCCAACCCCGGGGATGCCCCTAATCCTCTTAAGGGATAATGGCAGGTAGTAGCGGTGATTTCCTGACTGTGACAGTTGAGAATATAAATTTGACCATCCAGCATCATCAGCCATTCTATGCTGGTTAACGTCGGTTTTTCCGTCAGCAGAGATTGAACCAGTTGACAAAGGCGATCGAGGGCGAAATTATCTAAACAGTAGCTTTCCTGTAAACTGGGTGCTAATAATTGTGGCGCGAGCAGATTACTGTCACTATTGAGATAATAAGCGCGGGATTTATTGCCTAATTGCCGACTGCGTAATTGACCGGAGCGATCGATAATATAGGTATCCGGTGCCACTTCTCCATTAGCTAAACTGTGTCCTAATCCCCAAACCGCCTGAATTTTCCAGTTATCGTCATTAATCAACACATTTCCCGCACAATTGGCCGGTAATAACGGTTGTACCAGTAAAGATAATTGAATGTTTTCTAAACCAATTCCCATTTTTCGCCAATAAAATAGACTTCTGGCGGTGAATAACTCCGCCCAAGCTTGTTTTAGGGCATTTTCTAGATTATCTGCTTTAATTCCACTGATTGGGGCGGAAAATAAACCGAGCGTTCGCCGAGCCAGATTAGCTGGTAGAGAAAAGCGCCATACTAGGGTATCCATGGATAATTGTGCCACGGCCGCCGCTAGTTCTTCTAACCAGAGAGGAGGAATTTGCGCTTGTAAAATGGCGCGCCGACTTTCTTTGGCGACTAATTGCAGAGCTTTGGCGTTATCTACGTCTAAATAGAGGGAAGATTGCGGAAAATCAGTCAAGAAAGAGTCAGCATTGTTGATAGTTTCCAAAAATTCCGCAAAAATGCGGTTAAAAATGGCAAATCCCCCGATAATTGGGTATCCTCGCTGGTGTAATTCACTGGCAATAAAAGCTTTTTCCCCCACCAGGGGGCGATCAGAAGCACTAATGCGATCGAGCCAGCAGAGAATGGTCACGGGATTTGTTAAGAATGGTGAAAGGATTCTAAAATAATCTAGGTGATTTTTGTAACTTTTTAGTTCTATCTGCTAGTTTAACTCACCGTCACTATCTTGAGGATGATCTGGGAAGTGGGGAAGTGGGGAAGTGGGGTGTAGGGTGTAGGGTGTGGGGTGTAGGGAATGGGGAGATAGGGGAATTTCAACTAATACCCCAAAACCCTAAAACCCCAACTCCTGACTACTGACGACCGGCTCCTGATAGCTGATAAGATAGGATTCGGACAATATTCGATCGCTGCGAGAAATTGATGGACACACCTGCGAAAGTTTTGTTAGTGGATGACGAACCGGGGGTTCGTGAATCTGTGCAAGCATATCTACAGTACGGGGATGACTTCGAGGTAAGAACTGCTAGTAATGCTAACGAAGCCTGGGATTTACTCAATCAAGAAATTCCGGAATTAGTCATCTCCGACATTATGATGCCGCAGGTGGATGGCTATCAGTTTCTGAAGAAATTGCGCGAAGATGCTCGTTTTCAGACAATTCCCGTGGTTTTTCTCACTGCTAGGGGGATGACGAGCGATCGCATTCAGGGTTATAATGCCGGTTGTGATGCTTATTTATCCAAGCCTTTCGATCCCGAAGAATTAGAAGCATTAATCAAGTCTTTAATCGAGCGCCGTCGTCAATCCCTGCAAGCCACCAGCGAAAACGCTAGATTAGAAGAAATTGCCCGAGATATCCGGGAATTAAAACAGCAGGTGGGACAACAGAACACTTTTACTACTACTCCCCCCCCGATTAAAATTGACCTTACCCCCCGGGAACAAAGCGTTTTAGATTTAGTAGCGGAGGGATTGATGAATAAAGAAATTGCCAGTCGTCTAGAAACCAGCGTCAGAAACGTAGAAAAATACGTCAGTCGCTTATTCAGCAAGACTGGTACTAATAGTCGCACGGAATTGGTACGTTTTGCCCTAAAACACGGTTTAACCAGTTAATATAGCAGCTAAGGACAAAGTAGCGGGCAACTTTCTTCTTAGAAATATCCCTTGGGAAAAAGGCTCTTCTAGGTTCTGTGTGATAAGTTTAACTTACATAGGATCGATCGATCTTTGTGTCCTTTGTGTCTTTGTGGTTCGTTCCACCCCCTCGCTAGGAGAAATGTATCTTAGAATACATTTTACCCACCAAAGCTGGGAG
>NZ_JAPZRB010000617.1:0-1971 GCF_027531105.1 Microcystis sp. LE18-22.4A | reverse complement strand
TGGCAACGCTTCTACGGAAACTATTAAAAAATACATTGAGAATCAAACTAATAAATGATACAGGGGGATAAATCCCCTTGTTCGCTCGACTACCATCCGTTAAAACGGATGGCTAACCCTCGCTCACGATTTCTCTGGTTTAGCGAACTTTTTCCCTAACCTTTCAGCCAACTGTTAGCTAGATAGGCCATTCGTTTCATCTCTTTTCGTCCCCGGGAGACGGAATCGAGGATCATGCCACAGGTCAAACTTAAAAAGGCTAAAAGCATGATCGAGGCCGATAAAATAGCGGTGGGAAAACGTGGTACTAAGCCGGTTTCGAGGTATTCAAACAGAACGGGGATCGCTAAGAGGAGGGAAATAACCGCCAAAATGAGCGAGACAAGGCTAAAAAAGAGAAAAGGACGAATTTCTTTAAAAAGTAAGATAGCGGTTCCCAATACTCGCCAGCCATCTTGAAAGGTTTTTAACTTACTTTGGGAACCCTCGGGACGTTCCCCGTAGAGGGTTGGTTCTTCAGCGAAGGGAATTTTTAATTCTAAAGCGTGGATAGTTAACTCGGTTTCAATCTCGAAACCATTGGACAAAGCGGGAAAAGATTTGACGAAACGACGAGAAAAGACGCGATAACCGGAGAGCATATCGATTAAACGCGCTCCAAACAGAAATTTCACCAATCCCGTTAAAAATAGATTACCGGCGCGATGACCGGGACGATAAGCCTGGGAGGATTTTGCCGCTTCCCGACGCGCACCGACAACCATATCCAATTGTTCCCGCAGCATTCGTTCAATTAAGCGTCGTACTGCCGCAATTTCGTAGGTATCATCACCATCGATGAGAATATAGATATCGGCCTCGATATCGGCAAACATCCGCCGGACAACATTGCCTTTTCCCGGTTGGATTTCCTGACGAACGATCGCCCCAGCTTTGAGTGCCTCGGTCACGGTATCATCGGTAGAGCGGTTGTTATAGACATAAATTGCCGCTTCTGGCAGAAAAGTTTGAAATTGGGAGACCACTTTTGCGATCGTTAGTTCTTCGTTGTGACAGGGAATAATCGCCGCGATACGGTAGTTTTGCAGGGAAATCGGCGGAATAGCGGTCATTTCGATCATGGCTGACGACAATGTTTAATGATAGTTAGGGTCTGCTGAAAAAGTTTTTCCTGGGGGTAGGGTGTGGCCCCCCCAACCCCCCCGACATCTAGGGCTGTTTCATTCTCCCATCAGAATATCAAAAGTAAAAGCGATCACTATCAGGTAAAATGAGGAGTGACCGCCAACCTTTCAAATATATGTTGAGCTTAATAGAAAAACTAAAACAAGTCAAGGACTTTCGGAAAGATAAAGGAAAAAGACACTCTTTATGGATAGTATTAGTAGTAATAATACTGGGAACAATGCTAGGATACTCAGGTTAGAGAGAGCTAGGAGAGTTTGCTAAAAATAATCGGCACAGGCTCAGTCAAGAATTTAACATAATTCCAGAAAGAGTCCCATCCTATTCAACAATTAGAAGGGTAATGATGGGAGTTGAATGGCAGATTTTGTTAAAAATGTTTAATGAATGGGCATTACAAGAATATGGACAAAGAAGTGATATAAATTGGCTAGACATAGATGGAAAAAGTCTCAAAAACACTCTAAAGAATCCTAACAATGAACAACAAAATTTTATTATGTTTGTCTCATTGTTTAGTCAAGAAAGTGGCTTGGTATTACACTTAAAAAGAATTGAAAACAAAAAAGGGTCTGAAATCGACGAAGGTCAAGCTATAATTGAGGATTGCACTCTTCAAAATAAAGTTTTTACTGGCGATGCTTTACACTGTCAGAAAAAAACAATCAGCTTAATAGCCAAGACTAAAAATGACTATGTTATCACCGTTAAAGGAAATCAGAAAAATCTTTATAAGCGAATACAAGACCTGAGTAATTCCTCAAAGCCAGAAAGTTGTTTTCTTGA
>NZ_JAPZRB010000168.1:0-1692 GCF_027531105.1 Microcystis sp. LE18-22.4A | reverse complement strand
CGGCCTTGAACGAGTAAAACTTTCTAGGAAATAAGGTTGAACATGAGATTTTTTCGACTTGTTCAAAGTGGCCGGAGGGCATTCGGACACTCAAAACGGACGGGTCGAAAGTGTCAGACTTAAGCAATTAAGCGTTTTTCGCTATCTGCGTCAACCCCATTGACGCGACCACCCTAAAAAAGTGGCGTGGTGAGGATGTCAATAACATTGTCTTTGAAAAACCCATTTTAGGAGTTGCCCATGTCATCCTCATCCCTACCCATTAAACTGGCTGTACTGGTTGTCATCATTGGTGAAACCGTCTTGCAAGACCGCATGATCAAGCTGCTGCAAGAGTTAGGCGTAACTGGCTATACCCTCTCGCAAGCCCAGGGCGCAGGTCGCCACGGCAACCGCCAGGGAGATATGGTCGGTTATAACACCAATATTGAGATCAAAACCGTTGTCTCGCAGGAAGTCTCGGAGGCGATCTTCTCTGGTCTCGTCGAGTATCAAGCTAATCATGCCTTAATCGCTTTCCGACAAAATGTCGAAGCGTTGACTGGGTTTGAGATAATTTGATTCGTCACTAACCCCGCCCTAAAAGGGACGGGGCTTGCCTAAACCAATTTAGGCGACGCAAGTAAAGACTACCGCATCGAGACACAATCTGGCACAGACTTCCGAATACTTCCCTAGTTCGGATTCCCTCTAAGCTTTATTGGTAAAGCGTTGTTAGACAAGACATCTTGATTGTGTTGCGGTAAGGGACATTAACTTCACTCTTAAGGATTATCTCCATAGCAAGAGTTCCTGTTATCTCAAAAGACGGAAAGTCGTTAATGCCCACCAAACCCAGTCGGGCCAGGCGGTGGATTAAGGAAGGAAAAGCTATCGGTAAATTCAACGACTTAGATAGGGCTGGCTGAATAAATCTAAAAACCTTGTTGGATAAGGCTTTTAGACTTTTTTCCCCTCAAAAAGTGCCTACCATTGGAGTGATCGGGGGTAAAATTCCTGGACTTTTTCCCTGAAAATTAGGTAACTGACTACCTCAAAATCGGTAAAACCCTACACCCCACACCCCACACCCCACACCCTGCCCCCACGAAAAACTTTTTCAGCAGACCCTAGATATTTTTTATGTCCAGCTAACCACTGAACCTTCCGATAACAAAACCCAACCGATTGCCATTGGTATTGACCCAGGTAAATTATTCTCTGGAATTGGTGTTCAATCCTCCCTTTTTACTCTTTGGAAGGCTCACTTAGAACTTCCTTTTAAGCGAGTAAGAGAGTGCCTAGACAATCGCTGCTTAATGCGAAGAGGACGTAGAAAAAGACGGATTAACCGCCAACTTTCTTTTAATCTAAGATCGCATCGACAAAAACGATTCTCAAATAGAAAACAAGGAAAATTAGCTCCCTCAATTAGAGCTAATCGTCAACTTGAACTTCGAGACGTTTCTGAACTAACCAAAATCTATCCAATTACTGACATTTACTTTGAGTATGTCAAAACCGATATTGATCTAACTTCCAGTAGAAAAGGAGCTAAGTCTAGAAAAGGTTTTTGGCTCTTCGTTACCCTTTATGCTAAATCAACAGACAAGATGCCAAGATAACATACTTCTAACCCAAAAATTCCGAAAGTTTCTAAAGCCATAGCCTCTCCGTTTTATTAGTTTAAGTTTATTGTTGATTCCCTCGACC
>NZ_JAPZRB010000425.1:0-5271 GCF_027531105.1 Microcystis sp. LE18-22.4A | reverse complement strand
TCAGTCTGTAGAGCGACCATAAGACCAGAACAGAGTAAATCTGTTAAGGCAGGTGCGAAAAATCCTTCGGGAAAGAAGCAGAAACCCAAATCGTGAGGTTTGGGAATCGCCGTCCGTTTTACGGCGGCGAGGATGTCAATTTTATTTATTCACGAGATGGCAATACTTACAGCGATTCTGGTATAATTTTACTCTATGCAATGATGGGTTTTTCTGTGCTTTTTGTGTTTTTAGCTGTTGAGCCATCCTGGAAACCCTCTCTAAATCTCCACTGCCTACTTAAAGACTATTAGTAACCTTCTGTCTTTCTCCCCTTTTTACCCCAGAGTGTTGATCAAAATGTTTGTGTACTTTTGTTAAAAAGAAAAAGTTTTTTTGACAAAAAGAACAACTTGTGCTAGAGGATAAATCTCTAACTTGGCAAAAATTCCCCGGACTAGAAGCTGATCGAGGATAGCGATCGAGCGTTATAATCGAGCCATTACCCCGCGCTCCCGGTCGGGGAGGTAAATCGATGACAACCGCTCTCTACGAGGAAGATTTTGTTCTCTGGACGGAAAAAACCGCCGAACTGTTAAAGCGAAAAGAGTTTGACCTGGTGGACTGGGAAAACCTGATCGAAGAGGTGGAGTGCATGGGAAAAAGTGACAGACGGGCTGTAGAGAGTTTGTTAACTCAATTATTAATCCATCTCCTGAAACTATCCTATTGGGAATCGGAAAAAGAACGGAATGCCCGTCATTGGCTCGAAGAAATCGCCAATTTTAGGGTTCAATTGGAAAGAAAGGTAGATAGTCCGACTCTCGCCAATCACCTGCGGGATACTTTCGAGACAGCCTACTCCGATGCCAGAAAAACCCTGATCAGAGCTAGAATCGTCGATAAAAATGCGATTCCCCTAGAGTCTATATTCACTCTCGAACAGGTATTAGACGGGGATTGGTTCCCCATCGATATCGAACCTTTTCTGGAAACCCGCCCATAAAAAAATTTTCGCTATTTTATCCCAAGTAAACTAACTTTATTTACCATAGAAATAGAGAGTTTTCCTAGTAATTAGCCTCCTGAGGATAACTACCTGAGATCGATCAAAATGGGATTTAATAAAAATAAGGCCGCATGACTAGCCATTTCTGCTGATAAATAAATCTTTTTATATTTAATAATCCCCGTTTCTAGAAAAGAATCCCTTAACATTGCTTTTGTCCCACTATTAAAATCCGCTTCGTAAAAAACTTCTTTAATTCCCGAAGAAATAATTAGTTTTAAACAGGAAATACAGGGTTCTAAAGTAACGTAAATACTAGCTCCTTGGGTAGAAATACCGTGTTTGGCCGCTTGAGCGATCGCATTAGCTTCGGCATGAATTGCTCTAGAGGGAATTTCTCCGGATTCTCGACAGGTTCCCAAACCGGGATAACAAAAACCCTGGGCAGTACAATGAACCGTTCCCGATGGCGAACCATTGTAACCCGTGGCTAAAACCTGCCGATCTTTGACAATTACCGCACCGACGGGAAAAGCTAAACAGGTGGATCTGGTGGCGGCTAATTTAGCGATCATTAAAAAATATTCGTCCCAAGTCGGTCTTTTTTCTTCAGAGTTGATCACGGTTTCATACCAAGCTAGAAAAAGCAAAAAAGAGGGGGTTCTCTCTGATAGCTTATCATTAGTTGACCTCTAAACCAATTAAAGCACCACCCTGACCATCGATCACGTGGCCAATGTAGTCACCAGCCTCTTCTAACTGCTCACTGGTTAAGGCATAGCATAAAAACTGAAAAAAACTCGAAAAATTAATAATAATTTAAAGAATTTGACGCTGGAGAATAATCAGATTTTGGCTGATAGCTAAACCTTGACGGCTGGCAAAATAACAGAAATTCTTAAGAAGCTAAAGGGTTTAAATCCCCAGAGAGAGCATTGTAGAATGAAGCGGTTAGTTATCTACTAGAAGATAGGACTTTTCCGTCCCAGCGAAACAATTCTATTCAAATCTTTAACCCAAATTGCCAAGGAGACTGAGTTTTAATGTCTGTTAATTTTCTGGGAGTTGGTTTGTTTCACCCTCTCCTTACCCCTTATCTCGCCCTCCATATTCCTGACGGCTTTTTGAGTCCATCGGTGAGTCTATTTACTTGGATAATTGCCGTCGTCCTGATTGGCTTTTCTCTCAAAAAAGTGCGCGGTCACTACGCTGAACGGGCTGTACCTTTGATGGGAGTTTGTGCCGCCTTTATTTTTGCCGCCCAGATGATTAATTTTCCCATTCCGGGGGGAACCTCCGGACATTTATTAGGGGGGACTCTTGCGGGGGTTTTACTCGGTCCCTGGGCGGGTTCTTTGGTGATGGCGGTGGTTTTTATCGTTCAAGCTTTATTTTTTCAAGATGGCGGTTTAACGGTTTTAGGGGCGAATATCGTCAATATGGGTTTGCTCGGCACGTTTGGCGGTTATTATCTCTATCTAGGGATTAGGAAAGCCCTCGGTTTTCATAGTTGGCGCAGTATGGCGATCGCTGTTGCCCTGGCCGCTTGGACAAGTGTGGTGGTGGGCGCGTTGGCTTGCGCCCTGCAATTGGCTTTATCGGGGACTGTACCGCCTTTAGTCGCCCTTTTTGCCATGTTATCTTGGCATATCCTCATCGGCATCGGGGAAGCGGTGATTACCGTTTTCGCTGTCGGTTATATCTGGCGAACCCGTCCCGATCTTCTCTACGATCCGCCCCATTCCGTTAATACCTCTGTTCCCCCTTCCTACGCTTCTCGTCAATAGACCTCTTGTAAAAATCAAAAATTGTTGTTAGGGTCAGGAGTCGGTCGTCAGGAGTCAGGAGAATTAAGAATGAATAATAATCAATTAAATGGTCTATTTAAGGATTTTATGCAATTTAATCCTTATTTTTACCGTTTTTGAACCCTCAAAAATTAATTATGCAAGAGGTTTAATAAAGATTAGCCCATGAATATTCGCAGAAATAGCCAATTTTTTCTGATTGGTCTGGTATGTTCCCTAATTATCGCCGTTTTTCTTTCTCCCTTTGCCAGTCCCGATCCCGACGGACTCGATCGAGTGGCGGAAGACTTGCAATTTAGCAAAAAAGAAGACCCTAACGCCCTAGGTAGTCAATTACCTTTCGCCCGAATTTTTGATGGTTATGCCCTCAAAGGTGTTCCCGAAGGTGTCGCCACTCCCCTCGCCGGTTTTCTGGGAACTCTTGCCACTTTCGGCATCGCTTGGGGTATCGGTAAATTAGTGATTGCAAAATCCCAAAATCAGGAGTAAGGAGATAGGAGTCGAGAAGTGGGGACGTGGGGACGTGGGGACGTGGGGCATTTAGCTGAAATTTCCCTAAATCCCTATATCCCTAAATCCCTAAATCCCCTTTCTAACTGATAACTGATAACTGATAACTGATAACTGGATAAATGTTACACATTGCCACTTTTTCTCGCGAAAATGAGCGCCATAATTTCGGTTTTTGGCAGAGACTCGCGCCCCATACCCGGGTTTTAGTTACTCTTTTGTTAGTTTTTGCCACAGCCTTAACGCCGAATGGTAGCTGGGAAACTTGGGGTATTTACGGATTAGGATTAATTATTTTAATTCTGATCAGTCGGGTGGCTATTCCCGTACTTTTACAAAGAGTAGCGATCGAATTTGTCTTTATCGGTGTGGTTTTATTGGGAACCCTTTTTCGCGATGGCGGGGAAATTCTTTGGTCTTGGGGATTTTTGCGGGTAACTAGCGAGGGATTGCTGGTGTTAGGCAGTGTGGCCCTAAAAGCTTTTCTCTGTCTTTGTACGGTCAATATTCTGGTTTTAACGACAGCAATTCCCGACCTGTTGCAAGCATTAGTTACCCTGAAAACTCCCCCTTTATTGGTGGCAATTTTGGCTTCTATGTACCGTTATCTAGCTGTTTTGATCGCTGAATTTAATTCCATGCGAAGGGCAGCAATTGCGCGCAATTTAATGAGTAGTCCCCGATGGCAACGGCTGCTAGTGGGACATATAATCGGCGCTTTATTTATCCGTACCTACGAACGTGGCGATCGCATTTATCAAGCCATGTTATCGAGGGGTTACACCGGTTCCTTGCCCTCTGTACAGGTTCCCCAAAGCAAGCTGAAAGATTATCTCGCTATAATTTGCATAGTAATTCTGATCCTCTGGGGTCAAATGGTACATCTACTCAGGTAAAAGTCTCGTTTTTCATGCACCACAACCCGATTTTTATTGAAAACCTAGTTTATACCTATCCTGACGGCACAGAAGCGTTAAAAGGTATTAATTTAGCCATTGAAGCTACGGAAAAGGTAGCTTTGGTCGGGGCAAATGGATCGGGAAAATCCACCTTATTACTGCATTTTAACGGTATTCTCCCGCCGCAAACGGGTAAAATCACCGTCGGTCCTTACCAAGTTAAACCGGAGAATTTAGAAAATATCCGCAATTTTGTCGGTTTAGTCTTCCAAAACCCCGACGATCAGCTATTTATGCCCACTGTCTGGGAAGATGTGACTTTTGGACCGATGAATCAGGGAATTCGCGGAGAGGATTTAAACCATCGCTGTCATCATGCTTTACACGCGGTGGGATTGGATTCCCAGCATTATGGTAAGAGAAACAGTCAGAATCTATCGGGGGGTGAAAAAAAACGCGTGGCGATTGCGGGGGTTTTAGCCATGTTGCCGCAGGTCTTAGTTTTTGATGAACCTAGCGCCCAACTAGACCCCCGGTCCCGTCGGCAATTAATACAACTGTTAGCCACTTTACCCCAAACCCAAGTGATCGCTACCCACGATCTCGATCTGGCTTTAGAATTATGCGATCGCACGGTTGTTTTAAATCGTGGTCAGGTGGTGGGAGAGGGAGAAACCGCTAAGATTTTAAGTAATCGGGAATTTTTGGAACAACACGACCTGGAAATACCCCTTTGTTATAGTCGTCCCTACTGTGCGATCGCTGATGCGCCCTCACAAGTCAGTGATCAGTGATCAGTTATCAGTTATCAGATGTGAGTTTTCAGTTCACCGATTACTGTTTACTGGACGGCTACGCCGTGCCTTTGGCAACACTGAAAAAAAGCTCCCTTTTCCCCCCTCATAGACAGTCTTAACGAGTGATTTAGATAGGGCTTGCTGAATAAATCTAAAAACCTTGTTGGGTAAGACTTTTAGACTTTTTGTCAATCAAAAAGTACCAGTTGTGGGAGAGATAGGGGGAAAATTCTGGGACTTTTTCTCTGAAAATTAGGTAATTGACCAGA
>NZ_JAPZRB010000492.1:0-1791 GCF_027531105.1 Microcystis sp. LE18-22.4A | reverse complement strand
GAAATTAGTAAAAGCTGTTTGTAGGTGTCTTAACCCTTGTTGTAAAGGTACACAGCTTACTTCATTGAGAAAGTCTAATTCTTCTTGCTTTTTCCAATCGGTCAACATTGAAGAAGTTTGAGCGTAGCCTACTCTTTCTTGTCTTTCGTACCATGCTTGTGTTCTGAGATGGAGTGCCTTATTGTAAACCAATCTTACACAGCCCAAAGTGCGCCGCAATAGCGACTCTTGTTCGGGTGTGGGGTAAAATCGGTAAGAATAGGCTTTTTCCATGTCTCATATTTTAGCATATATTTCGTAAATGTGCTAATATTTAACAGCAAAGCCGTCGTAGAACGACGGGGTTTCAGACCCAAATTTTCGATGAATCATCCTTATTCTTGGATCGAGGACAGCTTAAAAACCCTCCATCGGGCTAATTGGTATCGAAGGGTTAAAACCATTCAAGGCCGGGGCGGAGCCGTTATAGAATTAGAGGGTCGATCGCTGATTAATTTTGCCAGTAATGATTATCTGGGATTAGCAGCCGATGAAAGAATGATCGCGGCAGCCATAGCAGCGACACAACGCTATGGAACTGGAAGCACCGGCTCGCGTCTGTTAAGTGGACACCGAGATATTCATCGAGACTTAGAATTAGCGATCGCATCCTTTAAAAATAGCGAAGACGCGATCGTTTTTAGTTCGGGATATTTAGCCAATTTGGGGACAATTACCTGTTTAGTGGCGCAGAAAGACCTGATTTTAGGAGATCAATACAATCACTCTAGCCTCAAAAATGGAGCCAAGTTAAGCGGTGCCACGGTGAAAGAATACCGGCACAATAGTCTCGAAGACTTAGAAAATCAGTTATTAGCCCACCGTCATCACTATCGTCATTGTTTACTGCTCACTGATACAGTGTTTAGTATGGATGGGGATATCTGTCCCCTAGCGGGAATTCTCGCTCTAGCCGAGATTTATAATTGTATGGTTTTGGTGGATGAGGCCCACGCTACCGGAGTTATGGGGGAAAATGGCACAGGTTGCGTGGAATATTGTGGTTGTCAAGGACGGGAATTAATTCAGATGGGAACCCTGAGTAAAGCTTTGGGCAGTTTAGGGGGATATGTGACCGGAAACGCCAAAATTATCGATTTTATCCGCAATCGCGCCGCCACCTGGATTTATACTACCGGTTTATCCCCCGCCGACACCGCCGCCGCTAGAATGGCTTTAGAGATTATTCGTCTGGAACCGGAACGTCGCCAACGCCTACACCAAAATATTAATTTTGTCAAGAGTAAATTAAATAATCTTAATATATTGCCTTCGGAAGCGGCGATTTTATGTTTACCGGTAGCCAATCCGGGTCAAGCCCTAGAATTATCGCAAAAACTGCTAGAAAAAGGGATTTTTGCCCCCGCAATTCGTCCTCCTACCGTTCCCACCAGTCGTCTGCGGTTTACTGCCATGGCCACCCATAGCCTCGCCCATCTAGAGGTTCTTGTCCAGTCTATTGGCGAATCTTTCCCCACATAGGGAAAAAGTTTTTCGTGGGTTTTGGAAAGAGAACCAGAGCAACATCACCTCGACCAACCGTTGGCTTTGGCTGCATCATAGTTGTCATAAACACTCATTTCAGGGCTGTTCCAATCCTCTGAAAAGGTAGCTAGTGGGACTTAAACGCCAAATAAAGATCAAATCGAGTATAATCGTTAAAGAGTAAGCACTTTACGTTGAAAGAGCAGCGATGAAAGAGACAACCCCAGCCGCGATGCCCCCATGCTTTGACCGATGGTGTCGGCGGTT
>NZ_JAPZRB010000061.1:0-5728 GCF_027531105.1 Microcystis sp. LE18-22.4A | reverse complement strand
CTGATAAAAAGCCTCATCTTCTTGAAATTGTACCTCACAGAAGTAGATAGGAGTCTGGGGGTGATTATTTTGAGGCAGAAAGACTCCATCAAGACGAAAAGAAAGTTGTTTGACTTCCACTGAGTCAAAGCGGTAGTTATTTGCTTCGGTGATAGGGAGTTGAATTAATTCAAAGAAGATAGAGGGGAATGATTGAAAGAGTTGATAAAAAATCGTGTCAGTTTTCATGCTCTTATTTTATAGCACTACGCGCTAAGATTAGGACGTTTTGCTCACCCCTAACGCCCCTTAATAAAGGGGGGAATAAGGACCGACTTTAACCCCTAAAATAGCTCAATCTTAATCATTACTGATTAATTTAAGATGTTTCCTTGGCGAACCCTTCCAGTCTCTCCCTGATGGGCTTTTTTTCCAGATTCATCAATAAAAAACGGAGAATACTTGACAAATTCGGGGGGGGGGGGTAGAATGAGGCTGCTTATTGCTGTTAAGCAATGATTTATGGGGTATAACGAGCAATTTTTCCCCATTATTAGCCATGAAATTAACTTGTCAATTGATCAAAAATGACTAATCAACTGCTAAAAGCCCTTTGCCTTCCGGCGGTGACTTGTGCCGTTTTCAGTGCCATTCCCGCCCATGCTGCCATTTTTACCGCTACCTATACGGGTACTGTTGCAGCACCCACATCTTTACCCCTTGTCGATAACGTTAGTGTCGGTGATACTGCGGTTATCACCTATCAGCTTGACAATGGGGGAACTTCCCTGTTGAGCCAAACATGGAATGCCACTGACATTGTGACTGTCACCTTCAACTTTGGTAATGGAGCCCACGTTACCACCTTTAATCCTAATGGGGGTGATGGGTTGGATGGTACTACAGGAAGCTTTGTCACCAATGCCTCAGGACAGTTAACGGCTGTTCCTTTTGATTGGTCTGATTTCAATAATGTCAATGTCGTCTCAACCAATTCTACACAAACACCTATAGAATGGTACGTGAATGGGTTCAATGGCGTTTACTATACTGACCCAAATTATTATTACGAGGTCAATTTGACCAATGTAGAAGGTAACATCGATCCTGCTAACTGGACTATTCAACCTGCCCAGATACAGACAACCCCCGAACCAGGCACCCTTTTAGGTTTATTAGCGGTGGGTTCTCTGGGTTTATTGGCTCGCAAACGGCAATAAATGACCAATTCTGCGGTAAGGAAGGTTTAAAAGCCTTCCTTTTTGGTTAGGGAAAAAGGCGCTCTCGCTTATTGAATTTTGGCACATAATGGATAAGTAGCTAGACACAATTAATTACACATATCTAATACTAAGTAGGGTCTGCTGAAAAAGTACGGGCGAAGCATTCGGATAGAAAATCTCCGGTTTCACCGATAGGTTATTGCCCGAATGCTTCGCCCCTACAGAACGCGGGCCGATGAAGACGCAAGGTTTTGAACGACGATTCTCTCAAAATCTTGCACCTGTTTCGGAAGAAAAGCCCCAAAACCCTTACTTTGCCTACATTTCACATTTATTCAGCAAACCCTAAGTAGGTAGGTATTAAAAACTTTCAGATCCCCCCGTCTATCGGCACCCCCCTTATCAAGGGGGGCAGGGGGGATCAAACCTAAAATCCATTTTTAATTTAATTATAACCAGCTACTTAACTAGGGTTTATAACTGGGAAAATCGATATAACCTTCCTTGTCAAAAGAATACCAATCTTTCATCTCAGCATCGGGATTAAGAGGCCAATTATTGGCGAATCTTTCCACCAAATCGGGATTACTGATATAGGGGCGACCGAAAGCAATTAAATCCGCATCTCCTAACTGAATAGCGGCTTCAGCAGTTTCTTTTGTATAACCACAATTGCCGATTAAAGCACTATTAAAAACAGCCCGAAACTCGGATAAAAGCATCGGTTGACCCTTTTCATGAAAACCAAAAGCCAAGCCATCTAGCAGATGCAAATAAGCTAAATTGTACTCATTTAATCTTTGGGCAACATAGAGAAAAGTTTCTCGAAAATCCTCGGAACCCATGTCATTATAAACGCCATTGGGAGACAGACGCACCCCCACCCGATGACTGGGAAAAACAGTTAAAATTGCCTCGACTACTTCCTGTAAAAAACGATAGCGATTTGCCAAACTGCCACCGTACTTATCCTGACGCTGATTAGTGGCCGATTGTAGAAAAGTATCGATTAAATAACCATTAGCCCCGTGAATTTCTATGCCATCAAACCCCGCTAATTTTGCCCTCTGAGCGGCTTGGCGGTAATCGGCGACAATTGTGGGGATTTCCTCGGTTTCTAAGGCTCTAGGGGTCTCGTAGGGCTGTTTGCCGATGGGTGTATGCAACTCCCCCTTAATCTTAATTGCGGAAGGGGCAACGGGTAAAGCGCCATTTTCCTGAAAACTAGAATGAGAAGCGCGACCACAGTGCCACAATTGACAAAAAAGTGGTGTTCCTTTTCTTTGGGCGATTTTTGTCACCATTTGCCATGCTTGCGCTTGTTCATCGGTGTAGATACCGGGGGTATTTTGCCAACCGTTAGCTTGGGGAGAAATTACCGTCGCTTCCGTAATCATTAATCCCGCGCTGGCCCTTTGCCGGTAATACTCGGCCATTATCTCATTAGCAAGACGTTTTTCTCCGGCTCGCGCTCGCGTCATGGGAGCAAGCACAAGACGATTTTCTAAGTTTAAATCTCCCAATTTAAATTGACTTAAAAGAGCCAGGGAAGTAGTGAAGGAAGTCATCGAATTTGCCGATAGAGAGTTTAGGTTAATTTTACCGCAATTAGTTAAAACCAGACAATCACACCCGAGGATGATTGACTGGCTATCTGCGAGATTGTTCCTCTCCTAAGTGAGGAGAATTAATCGGGTCAATTAGCTGACTATAATTGATCTTGTTCATAAATAGGGTCTGCTGAAAAAGTTTTCCCTGGGGGCAGGGTGTGGGGTGTGGGGTGTGGGGTGTAGGGTTTTACCGATTTTCAGGTGGTCAACTACCTAATTTTCAGGGAAAAAGTCCCGGAATTTTCCCCTCAATCACTCCAATGGTCGGCACTTTTTGAGGTCAAAAAAGTCTAAAAGTATTATCCAACAAGGTTTTTATATTTATTCAGCAACCCCTAAATAGGACTATAATTACCAGTTATTTAATTTATTCATCTTCCAAAATTAAAGAGACATAAACTATATTTTATGGTAGTTGAGTCATGATGGTTCGGGATAAAATAGTGTAATTACGCTTATGTTTACCTGACCAGAAATAGTCATTGTCCAGAGGTCTAGTAACTGGTGTTTTTCCGATAAAACCGACTTCCTAGGGACTGAAACGAAACCCTTACTATTCGGTGCTTGCGAATTTTAAGAGGGTTTTTCAGAATCAGCATTTTTTAGGGAACCTACCCAAAAATACCCAAAAGAGGCACACAGCCCCCAGAGCGCGTTGATAAAAATGGGAAAACACAAGTTTTTAGCAAGCATCGTGCATTTAATTGTGCTAATCTCGAAAAAATGCGGTTTTTTCACGATTTATTTAGAACTAATTTATTAGTAAAAAAAGATGTTAAAACAGTCTTGATCGACTTGGGCTTTGTGGCTAGTATGTAAAGCATATAGCTTCTTCATTGGAGACACCTGAATGAAAGCCCTATTACTATGGCCGCTGATGCCCAACTCCTTTTGGTCCTATCAAGAGACTTTAAATCTAGCCGGCTTGAGAGCAACCAATCCGCCTCTGGGTTTAATTACGGTGGCGGCCCTGTTGCCATCGGATTGGGAAATCCGGTTTGTTGATCGCAATGTCCGATTAGAAACGGCTTCGGATTGGGAGTGGTGCGATTTGGTCATCATCTCCGCCATGATCATTCAGAAAAAGGACTTTCAAGAATTGATTGCCAAAGGGTTGCAGTTGGGTAAAAAAGTGGCTGTGGGCGGGCCTTACCCCACCTCCTATCCAGAAGTTGCCCAAAAAGCTGGGGCAGATTACCTGATTCTGGATGAAGGAGAACTGACAATCCCGCTGTTCCTGGCGGCCCTGGAGCGGGGTGAACCGAGTGGTGTCTTTAGAGCCAGTGAGAAACCAGATGTAACCATGACACCGATCGCCCGCTATGATCTACTAGATCTGGATGCCTATCTGGCGATTACCGTGCAGTTTTCTCGCGGTTGCCCCTTTCAATGCGAATTTTGTGACATCATCAACCTCTATGGCCGCAAACCTCGCACCAAAACCCCAGAACAAATGTTGGCTGAGTTGGAGACGTTATATCAACTGGGCTGGAGGCGCTACATTTTTGTTGTGGATGACAACTTCATTGGCAATAAGCGGAATGCCAAGGTGTTTCTGCGGGAGTTGATCCCCTGGATGGAGCAACACCAGTATCCCTTTAAACTGATTACGGAAGCTTCCCTTAATCTGGCCGAAGACAGTGAACTGATCGAGTTAATGGTCAAGGCCGGCTTTATGCTGGTGTTTATGGGGATTGAGACACCAGATACCGATAGCTTAATGGGCATTAACAAGGTTCAAAACACCCGCCAATCCCTGATCGAATCCTGTCACAAAATTACCCGCATGGGGCTGCAGATTATGTCTGGCTTCATTATCGGTTTTGACAATGAGAAACCTGGCGCAGGGCAGCGGATCAAAGATTTTATTATGGAGGCGAGTATTCCCCAGGGGCAGTTTAGCTTGCTCCAGGCACTGCAAAATACCGCCCTGTGGAATCGCCTGCAACGGGAAGGTCGTCTGGTGGATGGCATGGGCACTTTCCATCAGGGAGCCATGATGAACTTTGAGCCAACTCGCCCGGTGGAAGAGATTACCGAAGAATACATCGACGCTTTCTGGGAAATCTACGATCCTGTTAACTACCTGAAACGAACCTTCAACCATTTCATGATGATGGGGGGATGGCGCGGCAAATCGAACCGTAAATTAGATTGGCAACAGTGGCAATTGTTCCGTTCCTTGCTCTGGCGGCAGGGGATTGTCCGACCGACGCGGTTCCGTTTCTGGTGGCAACTGGCGGTGATTGCCTGGGTCAAGCCCCGTCTGGTAGAAGAGTATCTAGCGACCCTAGGGATAGGTGAGCATTTTTTTGCCTATCGCTATGAAGTAAGAGAACAATTGCTAAAACAACTAGCCGATTTGAAGCAACAGAAAGCAAGGGTAGCCCAGCTGGAAAAAACGCTCAAAAACTAGACAATATCGCCGACGAACAGTCATTTATCCCTAAACAGCGCTCTTGAATCCTACCCCAAAGTAGAGCAACAAAAAGCGAGTGGGGTTGTTTTACTGTCAAGTCAGGTAATCTGTCCCCACAATTCATTCAAACTTACATTCCGCACTTCAGTTTGTAACATAAAAAGTTACAAACAAGGGAAAAGACTAACTGAGTATTTATACTCAGAAATTCCTCGACCAAAACCTGAGATCATGAAAAAAAACACAAGAAATGTCTGCTTCAGCAGAAATACAAATTAAAAATATAGACCATTTAGGAATAGTGGCAGGACTAATTGATGAAATAGGAATAGTCGAAGTAATCAATGAAAAACTAGGTAGGGTTTGCTGAAAAAGTTTTTCCTAGGGGCAGGGTGTAGGGTGTGGGGTGTGGGGTGTGGGGTTTTACCGATTTTGAGGGGGTCAATTACCTAATTTTCAGGGAAAAAGTCCCTGAATTTACCCCTGATCACTCCCAT
>NZ_JAPZRB010000231.1:0-2022 GCF_027531105.1 Microcystis sp. LE18-22.4A | reverse complement strand
TGGGACTTAGGCGTTTTCGGTCAGCAAAAAAGGCTCAAACCATTACGGGACAAAGGGTTAACCTCGATTTATGATTTTCCTTGATATATCTGGGTTTCAGCGATTTTGGGCTTCTCGAAGTAAATCCCAAGCGGGGATTGGAGTTGAAGCTTTTCTCGATTTGTTTTTTGTCTAAGTCCCACTATCATTCCTGTTTTGTCACCATTTTCAAAAGGACAGGCGATCGCCGTAACGAAGAACCGACAGGAATCAATCAGACAGAGTATAGTCATTTCAATTAAAATTGATAATATAAATGCCAGATTTCATACTAAATCCAGTTATCAAAGACTGATTATCTATTTCTCCTTTTGCATGAGTGCATGGTGCATGAGTGCCTGTCCTGATATGTAGCCTATACTCAACGGATTTAGTATCATCAGGTTTTCATCGGTTCAGATTGTATCAGAATTATCTGAAATGACTCTAGTTTCATCCATCGATAAAAATCTATAACTAAATAGATAAAAATCTATGACTAAAGACATAAAAATTGATTGACACTATGGATTCCATCGTGTTAACTATAGGGGGTGATGTAAGTCACTGGCTTGTATCGCAAAACTCAAGTTTGATTTGAATTGCCCCGATGATTACTGTTTTGTCACCATTTTCAAACAGATCAAAGAATTGCACAGGTAATTGTCGCCCATCAAGGACAGGCGATCGCTTGTAATTGTGCTGTGAACCTGTAAATTTCTACTGACGGTGACATCCGTTTGGCACTGAAGCGCAACGACAACAAGTTAAGCTTCAGAGCTTGCTTCCTTGAATACCTTTACTGTTACTATTTTCCAACTTATTAGCCATGTCATCAACCACTACTGTAACTACCGCCCAGTCATCGCCAAACAACACCGCAACCAGTAAGATTGATGAGTTGTTAAAGGGTACTGTCGGTGACAAAAATTTAGATAAACTCTCCCGAAAAGATTTAAATGAGCTTTTGGACAAAGTTGATTTTTTAGGTGCAATTGGACTTGATACTAACGGAAAACAGATACCAACAAAAGTTGACAACAACAAAAAATCAATTTCTACCTCAAGTCCTACCTCACGTCTTACCTCAAGTTCTACCTCAAGTCTTGCCTCAACTGTCTCACAACCAGATTTAGTGGGCAGTTTTGGCACGATTAATTTGCCAACTACGGTTGACTTCGGCGCTCAGGGAAGTGCACAGGTAATTGTCACCAATCAAGGACAGGGGATCGCCAGTGGTCCCAGTACTGTCAACCTGTACATTTCCACTGACGGTCAGATTGACAAAAACGATGCCTTACTCACCAGTGTCAGCACAAACTTGAACCTAAACGCCGGGCAGTCAGTCACCTTAGACTTAACGTATAACAACAATACTTCAGTCATCGCTGCGGGGGCTTACTTTCTCATTGCTGAAGTTGATGCAAATAACCAAATTGCCGAACAACTGGAAACCAATAATGTCACCAGTAAATTAGTATCGGGACTGAATACTAATGCCGTCATCGACTGGAATGCGACGGCTTTAAATGCGATTCAAGCCGAGGGAAAAGCGGGGCGGGGAGTCGCGCCGACAGTAGGTTCTCGCTTAATGGCGCTGGTTTCTACTGCCGTCTATGATACGGTCAATGCCTTCAACACTTCATATCCCTCCTACGCTGTAAATGTGAACGCACCAGGGAATACCTCGTTGGGGATGGCGGCAGTTGGTGCTGCTTATCGAGTTCTCTCTACTCAATTATCTGGACAAAGTAGCTTGTTCTTACAGCAATTATCCAATTCTCTGGCGGAGATTCAGGAGAGTGCCACCGCTGAAAGCCGGGGGTTTAATTTTGGCATTTTAGTAGCCAATCAGAGCATCAGTTTACGCGCTAATGATGGTTCTAACAACAATACGCCTTTCACTGCGCCGTCGGGAGCCTATGTCTGGAGACCAGAAACCTCGGGCCCCACTGCTGGGGTAGCAGTCGGTGCCAACTGGGGGGGAGTAGATACTTGGGCAAT
>NZ_JAPZRB010000435.1:0-8293 GCF_027531105.1 Microcystis sp. LE18-22.4A | reverse complement strand
TTTTGTGGAAGCCTTGGCAGCTTTTCGGACAGCGATGTCTTTCCGTTTCTTTGAGTGGCTGACCGAGAATCGGGATGTGTTTGCCGCTTACAAAGCCAGTTTAGGCTTTGTTTGGGCTTGAAATTTGTTTAAGTCCCAATAAGCAGTCTTGGCAGCAACAGTATCCTGAAGTACGACAAAACGACATCGAATTTCATCAGTGTCTTTGTGCCTTCTGGTATCAATGCTCCTCTCGCTCCCACAGGCTTAGTTTTCTCCCCTACATCTTCTTCTAACCAAGTTCCTGAACCTTCTTCTTTATTAGCTATATTGCTACTAGGTACGTTCGGGACGATAGCCTCTATAAAACGCTCACAAAGTATGTTATGAAATCTCCGCTTTTTGTCAAACCAACTAATTGGCTACTTATTACCTGTCTCACCATCGGGACTATGGCAAGTGGCGCTGTAGCGACTTATTCAATTTGGCGCTATCAATCTTTAAAAACAACATCCCCGGCTGTCGCTTCCACTACTCCGAGAAAGCTGAAAGCCGTGGCGGCTTTAGGCTATGTAGAACCGGCGGGAGAAACAATCAAGATTTCTGCTGCTGCTTTTATGGAAGGGTCTCGCCTTGATAAACTGTTGGTAAAGCAGGGAGAGCAGGTTGAAGCCGGACAAGTTTTGGCTATCCTCGACAGTCGGGATAGACTCCAAGCAGCACTGAAACAAGCACAAGACCAAGTTCGCATTGCTCAATCTCTTTTAACTCAGGTGAAAGCTGGCGCAAAACAGGGGGATATTATTGCCCAAAATGCCAGATTTGAAGGGACTCGCTCCGAATTAGAAGGACAGATTACCACCCAAAGAGCTACTATTGCCAGTTTAACGGCTCAATTACAAGGGGAAAAAATGGCTCAATACGCCACTATTGAGCGGATTAAAGCTGAGTTTCACAATGCACAAAAAGATTGTCAGCGTTACCATACTCTATACCAAGAAGGTGCGGTCTCAGAGCAAGAACGCGATCGCTTCTGTCTGATGGCTCAAACTAGCCAAGAAAGTGTACGAGAAGCCAACGCTAATTTAAATCGAATTGTCACCACTATAACCGCAAAAATTGATGAAGCTGAAGCTAATCTTCAGCGCACGGTAGCAACTCTAGATCAGAAAATCAAAGAAAATCAAGCGACCTTAGATGCGGTTGCGGAAGTCCGTCCCGTAGATGTTGAAGTTGCTCAATCCCAATTAATCGCCGCTAAAAGTGCTGTCCAAAAAGCAAAAGCTGATTTAGATTTAGCTTTTGTCAAAGCTCCCAAAGCGGGGCAAATTCTCAAAATTTATACTTGGCCCGGTGAATTAATTGGTGATAAAGGCATCCTCGATCTCGGTCAAACCAGTCAAATGTATGTCACTAGCGAGGTTTATGAAACAGATGTTAGTCGAGTTAAACTAGGACAACGGGCAAAAATTACCACCGATGGATTGATTGGGGAACTAAGGGGAACCGTCGCTGAAATTGGCTTACAAATTGGCAAAAAAGATGTCTTGGGTACCGATCCAGTTGCTGATGCAGATGCGCGAGTGGTGGAAGTCAAAATTCGTCTCGATCCATCTTCTAGTAAGAAAGTGGCTAACTTGACTAATTTACAAGTCAATGTGGTGATCGATACGAACAAAACTAATCTTTAAAAGAGCTATCGAAAAATTATAACCCAATCACAGCTGGCTTTTAGGTTGTGCGCTAACTAAATAGTTCTATATATGAAATGAATATCTATTTAGTTAAATTTCTTATCTAGAAAGACTTTTAGCCTTGAGATAATGTTAGGTCGAAGTCTCAAATAAGGAGTAGTATTTGTCAACAAGTCAGCCGCGAGCAATCTAGAATCTTTAGGAGGAGCAAAAGATGAAAATATTCCACGGGAAGTTACCGACAGCTTGGTTGCAATTACGCTACCAAAAAACCAGGTTACTGGTGGCTCTATCGGGGGTTATTTTTGCGGTTGTAATTGTCTTTATGCAATTGGGGATTCGGGATGCTTTGTTTGATAGTGCTGTTCGGCTTCACGAAGCTCTACAAGGGGACTGTTTTTTAATTAGTCCTCGTACTACTTCACTGATTGGCATGGAAAGTTTTCCTCAACGGCGATTACTCCAAACCTTGGCTTTTGAAGAAGTAGATTTTGTCAGCCCGATTTATTTAGATTTTGCTCAGTGGAAAAACCCTGAAACTCGTAATTATTGGCGTAATATATTCGTGATTGGATTTGATCTTAAACATTTGGCATTTGATTTACCCGGTCTCGCAGAAAATATGGAGCTATTAAAACTTCCCGATCAAGTTTTATTTGATCAAGATTCTCGCTCTGAATTTGGTCCTATTGTTGCTGATTTTGAAAAAAAGGGCTCGGTTATTACCGAGGTTAGCAATAAGGGTAACAACCGCAAAATAGAAGTCGCTGGCTTATTTAAACTGGGAACTTCTTTTGGTTCAGATGGTAATTTAATCATGAGCCATTTGAATTTTTTAAGAATTTTTAGCAACCGTTCTTATGGATTAATTAATATTGGCTTAATTCGTCTAAAACCAGGAACTAATGTCAATAAATTTATCGAAGATATTCAAGCATATTTACCTCATGATATTAAAGTTTTATCAAAGCAACAGTTGATTCAATTTGAGAAGAATTATTGGCAAAGTAGTACGGCGATTGGTTTCATTTTTAATTTAGGTGTTATCCTGGGAATTATTGTTGGAATTGTCGTTGTCTATCAAATTCTCTATACAAATGTTTCGGAACATCTTTCAGAATACGCCACCCTAAAAGCGATGGGCTATCGTCATAGCTATCTCTTATCAATGGTTTTACAACAGGCTTTTTTAATTGCTGTTCTCGGATATGTTCCAGGTTTTTTGATCGCTAATATTCAATATGAGTTTACTAAAAATGCCACCTTATTACCTGTCAATATGTCGCTTGATCGAGCGGTTTTTGTCTTTATCTTAACCTTAGTCATGGCCTTCGTTTCAGGAGCCACTGCTGTTAAAAAATTGCAAGATGCCGATCCGGCCGATATTTTTTAGAAGAAAGAAACAGATATCCATCCCTCATCTCAAGGAAAGAGGCTGTCTATGGACGTTATTGATATTCAAAACCTCAATCACTATTTCGGTCAAGGAACGCTGAAAAAACAAGTTCTTTTTCAGATCAACTTAAAAATCACAGCGGGAGAGATCGTTATTTTAACTGGCCCCTCTGGTTCCGGAAAAACAACCTTACTATCCTTAATCGGTGGCCTACGCTCTGTTCAAGAAGGAAGCTTACAGCATTTTGAAAAAGAATTACGGGGGGCTAGTGAAGAACAATTAGTCCAAACCCGCCGTCAAATTGGTTATATTTTTCAAGCCCATAATTTGTTACCCTTTCTAACCGCAAGACAGAATGTACAAATGTCGATCGAGCTTCAGGAAAATCTCGGCGGACGGGAAACGGAAGAACGCGCCGCTTTGATATTAGAAGAAGTCGGCTTAGGACATCGGATCGACTATTATCCAGATAGCTTATCTGGGGGACAAAAACAAAGGGTAGCGATCGCGCGAGCTTTGGCCGGTAATCCCCCATTAGTTTTAGCCGATGAACCAACGGCCGCCCTCGATAGTAAAACGGGACGAGACGTGGTGAATTTGATGCAACGTTTAGCCAAAGAACAGAGCCGTACTATTGTACTCGTCACCCACGATAATCGGATTTTAGATATTGCCGATCGCATTGTTCACATGGAAGATGGACGCTTGTGCGGTTGCTAATGATCAACAAGCAATTTAAATGCGCGGGCAGCTGACCAAATCCGTTTTTAATTGAGGAAACAATTTTTTTGTTTTAGCCTTAAGTACCTAAGCAAAATTAATTACACATCTAAGACGTCAGACTTCGGCGTGAGATCAGTAGTTCGACAAGCTCACTAACACGAACGCTTTTTGCTGTGATTAGTAAACAGTAATCATTAATCAGTGAAAAGACAGTAGGAAACTTCTATTCAATGCTGCTCACTTAAAACTCAAATCTGATAACTGATAGCTGTCTCCTGTCTCCTGTCTCCTGTCTCCTATCTCGACTAGGAAATTAATTTTGCACGACTACTTAGTGGGAAGCTATGATATTTTCATGCTTGGCGGTGCCAACTTTGGCATCGAGAATATCTCCTGAATCCTGAAAATGCAATCCGTAGACTTTACCACCCTCAGCGCCACTTGTGCCGAAATTGCCGCCACTTGGCTGCCGGCGAGACTAGAACAAGTGTATCAAATTGATCGCCAAACGATCGCCCTCTATTTACGAACCTTCGATCGCAAGGGATGGTTAATTATTTCTTGGCATCCCCAAGGGGCGCGGCTGCATATTGGTGATCCACCGCCAAAAGTCCCTGATACCTTCACTTTCAGCGATCAATTGCGTCATCAACTCAATGGTTTTGCCCTGACAAAATTAGCATTTGTTGCCCCGTGGGAAAGAGTCATCGATCTACAATTTGCCCAACGTCCCGATGATCCGGCCCTGGGGCATTTGTATATAGAAATTATGGGCAAATATAGCAATGTTATTTTAACTGCGGCTGATAATCAAATTGTCACCGTTGCCCATCAAGTTAATGCTACCCAGTCTAGTGTTCGCACCGTACAAACGGGACAAATCTATCAACTACCCCCCGTTTTATTGGCAACAAATCCCAGTTTAGAAGAATCCTTGAGCAGTTGGCAAGCCAGAGTTAGTTTAATCCCTAAAACTATCGAAAAACAGTTAGTTAGTACCTATCGTGGTGTTAGTCCGGTCATCGCTCGATCGCTGTTACAAAAAGCCAAAATTCACCCGAAATTAAACACGGATCAGTTAGATAATACTGATTGGGAAAAGCTCTTTTCAGTTTGGCAAGAATGGTTAAAAATCTTGGAAAATAACACCTTTCAACCGGGATGGACAAGCGAAGGTTATACGGTGATCGGTGGGGAGATGCTGGCGGCGGCTAAAAATGTCCAAGAATTATTAAACCGTTATTATAGCGACCAAATTAATCAAGAAAGTTTTCGACAACTACAGCAAAAATTAAATCAAAAAGTCATCTCTTTACTGACTAAACTGCAAACTAAAGCGGCGGGATTTCAAAGAAGACTAGCAGAATCTGCTCATGCCGATCGCTATAAAGAGCAAGGGGATTTATTAATGGCAAATCTGCAGCAAATACAGCAGGGAATGAACGGCATTACTTTGGCGGATTTCCAGACAGGAAAACCTGTAATTATTCCTCTCGATCCCGAAAGAAATCCCGTGCAGAATGCCCAATATTTTTATAAACAACATCAGAAATTAAAAAGGGCGCGGTTAGCGGTGGAACCTTTATTAGAGGAAGTGGTCAGTGAAATTAATTATCTCGAACAAGTGCGATCGAGTTTAAGTCAACTAGAAAATTATAGCAGCAGCGAAGATTTACAGGCCCTAGACGAGATACAAGAAGAATTAATTCAACAAAAGTATCTAGAAAGCAATTACCAGCGTAATCGGGCGAATAACAAAGAATCCGAACCCATGCGCTTTACTACTCCCTCTGGAGTAGAATTATGGATTGGCAGAAATAACCGTCAAAATGATCGGCTAACTTTTCGTAGCGCCAGCGATTACGATATCTGGTTTCATAGTCAAGAAATCGCTGGTAGTCACGTTTTACTCCGTTTAACCCCCGGTACAGTTCCAGAAGCCGCCGATCTGCAATTTGCCGCCGATTACGCCGCTTATTATAGCCGCGCTCGCCATAGTGAACAGGTTCCCGTCGTCTATACCCGTCCCAAATACGTCTATAAACCCAAGGGCGCAAAGCCCGGTATGGTGGTTTACAAACAGGAAACGGTAATCTGGGGCTGTCCTCAGAGGGTTGAGGATTACCGCAAAAAATAATTTTTTACCAAATTGTTTACTTTTTTTTACACAAAATGGGTATTGTCTGTTACAATTGTTACTAGAGAGACAAATGCAGTTCAGGCGCTTGGGAACGCAAGAACTATATTTCCTCGGATTACAACAACAAACAACAGCAAACCAGTGGTAGCAGCCGATAGTCTCGGGAAAGACACAAAAAACCGACTATTCAGGTGATATTAAAGCGACCACTGGTATTTTATCCTCACCTAACCGCTTCTGTCACTTTCCTCAACTTTCTTTTGGGTTTCCGAGACTTATTGCCCAGTTGAAAGAGGGATAGTTAGCATCCAGCTTTTTGTAAAGAAATTTAAACTTCACGCATAGTTAAGCCTCTTCGGCCTAAATAAACGACTAGAAACAGTTTTTTTCGGGAGGCCCAGTTTATGGATAGCCCATTAGGGACGATGAACTTTCAACAGACAGAGCTATACAAAAGAATTCAGGCATTTGCCTTGGATCGGCCAGATAGTCAATTATCTTTCAGCCAACGATTAGCAAAAGATAACGGCTGGTCCTTAGGCTATACTCAGAGAGCGATCGAGGAATACAAAAAGTTTATATTTCTAGCCGTTGCAGCAGGACATCCGGTCACGCCATCCGACCAAATCGATCAAGTTTGGCATTTACATCTGACCTATACGCGATTGTACTGGCAAGAGTTCTGTCCCAAAATTTTGCAAACCACATTACATCACGAGCCGACTCGTGGGGGTTCATCCGAGCAATTAAAATTTGGCAGTTGGTATAGCAAGACGCTAGAAAGTTACGAACAGTTTTTTGGACATATTCCTCCAATAGATATTTGGCCTAAACCCAAAGACCGATTCGGGCGAGATTTGCATTTTATCCGGATCAACACTCAACAAAGCTGGGTTTTGTCAAAACCTAATTTCACAGTCTCCGTCAAACCACAACTGCGAAAAATAGGCATCTTTACCTTTTTAGCCTTCCTTTCACTGATGATAACTGGCTGTCAGATAATCTCCCAAATTCCTAACCCAATGAATTTTACAGGTCCGGAATTTTTAACCTTCTATATTTCCCTAGGAGTAATGGGAATCGCTTTGGCAGCCTGGCTACGTTTTTCCCTGTGCCTAGTTAGCGCTAATACAAAGCAGCAACCTGATTTAAATACTTACGAGATAGCTTTCTTGGCGGGTGGCAATCATCGCCTGATTATGGCCGCAATCGCCAGTTTGGTAAAACAAGGCTATGTGGAGGTATTAAAAGAAGGCAAACTGGTGGTGACAGGAAAGATCGATCCTATTGCCGATCCTGTAGAAAAGGCGGTTGCACAAGATATTTTGGCCACTGATGGGGCAATTGAACAGGTTTTCCGGAAGTCTACAGGAATGAAAGATAGCATTCGTGCCCGCCTAGAACAACTTGGTTTATTTCTGAGCGATGCCCAAGCATTCAAAGCCCAAATTTATCCATCATTGATTGTGGTTATTCTTCTAGGAATAGGTTTGTGCAAAATGGCGGTGGGAATTTCTCGCGATAAGCCAGTTGGTTTACTTCTCATCTGTATATTTGGGCTTCTAGTTTTGGGAGCAAGGTTTTTTGTCAAACCACAGCGTCAGCGCAGCCGTTATGGAGAGATCATTTTTAATGATTTAACAAATCGCTTACAACATTTAAAAACAGCCAATAGCAGCGATTCTGAACTTGTACTTGCGGTTGCGTTGTTTGGAGCAACAGTTCTGATGGCGGATATGGCTTTAGCAGACTTGTATCAAATGCTGACTCCCATAGCCGCTGCTAGTAGCGGCAGTGGTGGCGGCGGCGGCAGTGATGGCGGCAGTGGCGGCAGTGATGGCGGCAGCGGCGGTTGTGGCGGCAGTAGCGGCAGTGATGGCGGCGGCAGTGGCGGTTGTGGTGGTTGTGGTGGTTGTGGTGGTGGTGGTTGTGGTGGTGGTGGTTGATTGAGTTCAAGGCTATTAACAGCCGCTCGCTCGAAGCGTGATGCCGAACCGCGAACTCCGTTAAATTTGTCTGTTTTTAGCGGAAGTTCCCCCATACAGATTCTGCCACAGCAGAGGTTGTCGCTTTTTGTCAAAGGGAAACTTCCGTTGAACATTCCCGCCACGGTAGCTCTGTTAATTTTTGCCTTAATCTCCTCTCTGGTTTGATTGCTTACTGCCACCAGCCGAAAAAACCCTCCTGGAACATGGAATTTTATCGCCTCTACTTAGGGTTTGCTGGAATAAATCTAAAAACATTGTTGGATAAGGTTTTTAGACTTTTTTCCCCTCAAAAAGTGCTGACCATTGGAGTGATCGCGGGTAAAATTCAGGGACTTTTTCCCTGAATTTTAGGTAACTGACTACCTCAAAATCG